>NZ_JBVPVA010000642.1:0-5482 GCF_055612215.1 Actinomycetospora sp.
GGACCACTCCCGAGCGGAACGAACGACTCGTTCGTGCACCTAGAAGCCACGAACGGGTCGTTCGTTCCCGGTGGGCCGGTCCCCGGGCTACTCCGGACGGGCGAGCGCGGCGAGGCGGCGGGCGCGCGAGGCCCACGTCCACTCCGCCTGCATCCACCGCCGGCCCGCCGCACCCGTGGCCGCGGCGACGTCCGGGTCGGCGAGCAGGTCCCCGACGACCTCGGCGACGTCGGCCGGGTCGCGGCCGTCGGTGAGCCGGCCGGTCCGGGTACCCGGCGGCCCGCCGCGCACCGTCTCCGGGGCGCCGCCCGACCGGCCCGCGACCACGGGCACGCCGCACGCGGACGCCTCGAGCAGCACGATCCCGAGCCCCTCGACGTCGAGCCCGCCGCCGAGCGTGCGGCACGGCAGCGCGAACACGTCGAGGGCGGCGTGGTGGGCGGGGATCTCCTCGTGCGGGACCGGGCCGGTGAGCACGACGTGGTCCGCGACGTCGTGCTCCCGGGCGAGGCGGCGCAGCCGGTCGCGGTCGGGCCCGTCGCCGGCGAGGAGCAGCGCAGCCCCGGGCACCCGGCGGCGCAGCGCGGGCAGGGCCCGGATCAGCACGTCCTGGCCCTTGCGGCGCACCAAGCGGGAGACGCATCCGACGACGGGCCGGTCCCCGAGCCCGTGGCGCGCGCGGATCGCGGCCCGGGCGCCCGGGTCGGGGGCGAAGCGGCCGGTGTCGATGCCGGGCGGGAGCGGTTCGAGGGCGGCGTCCGCACCGAGGGTGGCCGCGATGCGCCCCCGGGTGTAGCGGCTGACGGTGGTGACGACGTCGGCGTGCCGGCCGATGCGGTGCAGCGCCTGCCGGGCGCCGGGCAGCATCGACCAGCCGACCTCATGTCCGTGGGTGCTGGCGAGCACGCGGTCGACCCCGGCGCGGCGGCGCAGCACCGGCGCCATGAGACCGAGCGGGGCGGCCGCCCCGAACCACACCGTGGTGGCGCCCTCGGCCCGAGCGAGCTCGACCGCGCGGCGGGTCGCGGCGGGGCTCGGCAGCATCACCGTCGTCGGGAACCGGTGGACGGCGAAGGGCTGCGCGGCGTCGAAGCGCGCGCAGCGGCCGTCGGTGTCCCGGGCGTCGGGCCAGGTCGAGGCGAGCACGGTGAGCGCGCCCGGCGGCAGGCGGACCGCGAGCTCGTGCAGGTAGGACTGGATGCCGCCGGGACGCGGGGGGAAGTCGTTGGTGACGAGGAGCGTCCTCGCCGCGTCGGGCACGGCCACGTCCGGCACCCTCCCAGAGGTCGTCGCGGGCGGGCGTCAGGCGGGCGCGATGCGGCGGATCGCCGAGATGTTCCCGCGCAGCGGCGCCACCTTGACGACGTCGCCCGACTGCGGCGCCTCCAGGAAGCGCCCGCCCCCGACGTAGATCCCCACGTGGTAGGCGGGGCTCCCGAAGAACACCAGGTCCCCGGGCTGGGCCTGCTCGGGCGCGATCGGGACACCGACCTGCTGCTGGGCCGCGGCGACTCGGGGCATCGCGATGCCGATCTGGCGGTAGGCCCACTGCACGAGCCCGGAGCAGTCGAAGGTCGTGGGCCCGGTCGCCCCCCAGATGTAGGGCGCGCCCTGGCGGCTCAGGGCGGCGCGCAGGGCGGCGATGCCGAGCGAGTCGCCCGGGATGTTCCTCGGGAAGTCGGTGATGCCGCCGCTGCGCAGCTGCGCGCGCTCGGCCGGCGAGAGGCGGGCGAGCGCGGCGTTCGCGGCGGCGACGTCGCGGTCGGCGTCGGCCTTCGAGCGGGCGGCGTCGGCGACGGCGCGCTGGGCGTCGTCGGCGGCGCGGCCGGCGTCGGTCGCCCGGGCGTCCGCGTCGCGCTGGGCGGTGTCCGCGGCGGTCGAGGCGTCGAGGTAGCCCTGCAGCACCGCGCGGTTGGCGCCCGAGATGGTGTCGAGGAGGGCGACCTTGTCGAGGTAGGCCTGTGGGGACGTGCTCGACAGCAGCGCGCCCAGCGGGTCGAGATCGCCGCCCTGGTAGGTGCTTCGGGTGACCTGGTCGACCGCGGTGTACGCCTGCTCGAGCCGGGCGTGGGCCGCGTCGACCGCGGCGCGCGCCGTCGTCGCCGCCTTCGCCGTCCGGGCGGCCTCGGCGCGCTTGACCGGCAGCGACTCGCGGGCGCCCATCGCCTGCTCGTTCGCGGCCTCGGCGCGGGCGTTGGCGTCGGCGAGGGCCCGGACCACGTCGTTCGCGTTGGGCGGCACGATCGGGTCGGCCGCGGCCGTGGCCGGAGCCAGCATCCCCGGCCCGAGGACGGCGAGCAGGGCGAGCACGAGGACGGCGACGGCCGGACGCACACGCCGGGGAGCCGGTCCGGGGATCACGGGCGGGGAGTCCCTTTCTCGCACAGGGGCGCCTGCTCGTCGGACCGGGGCGGGGAGCTCGTCCGCGAGGAGGTGACGGGACGGTAACAAGCCGGTCGCGGCCCGGTCCGCGTGGTGCCCCCGACCCGTCGCGCGCGGCGCCGGGCGGCGCTCCCCCGGCGCCCGTCAGCCCGCGTCGCGCCGTCGTCGGGACCCCTCGCGCGACGGGGCACCCCCGCTCGCCGGCGTGGCCGTCACGAGCCGCAGGTGGGGGATCAGGCCGTGGTCGGCCAGCACCTCGAGGGCGCGGCGCTCGACGGGGCCGAACTCCACGGGCAGCGGGGCCCCCGGCTCGGCGGGCTCGCGGGGCCGGCCGGTCTCCCCGGCCGCGCCGGACACATCCGCGTCGCGCGCCGGCACCTCGGGCAGGCCGAGCAGGACCCCGACGACGCAGTCGTCACAGGCCTGGTGGCGCACCACGCACGTGTCGCAGTCGATGATCATGTCGGCCTCCGCCGGTCGGCCCCGGCTCGGTCCGGGGAACGCGGCGGACGTTAGGTGGGGGGTCCGACAGCCTCGCCGGGCCCGGCGCCCTGGTGTGACCCAGGTCTCAGATCCGGGCGAGGCGGTCGAGCAGGACGCTCGAGGGCACCGGGTGCGCGCCCCGGCGGCGCACCGAGTCGACGACCGCACGGTCCGAGGTGACCACGACCAGCGGCCGCCCCTCGGGCTCGGCGTCGACGAGGCGGCGGATGAGGTCGTCGGCGATCACCCCGGGATCGGAGAAGAGCACCCGCACCCCCCGCACCGAGGCGGTGGGCACGCCGGTGATGCCGGCCCCGTCGAACACGAGGGTCGTCTCGGCCTGAGTGCGGGCCGCCAGCGGGGCGATCGCGGCCACGAGGCGCTCCCGCTGGTCGGCCAGCGCGAGGCTCGGCCAGCGGGTCTTGGTGACGTTGTACCCGTCGACCATCAGGTGCACCTCGGGCAGGGCGAGCAGCCGGTCGAGGGTCGCGGGGTCGGTGACCCGGGCCAGGGGGGCACGCTCGGCGGCGGCGCCGACCAGCTCGGCGGGCCGCGGCCCGACGTGGTGGTCGTCCGCGCGCAGGCCCAGCTCGTGGCGCAGGCCGGCCGCGGCGCCCGCGACGGTGTCCACGAGCAGCGCGAGCCGGGCGTCGTCGGCGCGGCGGGCCTCGTGGGCCGCGCGGCGGGCCGTCTCGAGCTCGGCGGTCGCCCGCCGGGCCCGCGCCTCCGCGGCGGCCAGCGACTCGCGGTCGCGGGCGTGCTCCCGGCGCAGGTCCTCGAGCTCGCGGTGCTCCGCACCCCGGTCGGCGGCGAGCCGGGCGGCGGCCTCGGCGGCGGCGTCCTCGGCCCGGCGGACCCGGACCCCCTGCTCGCGCAGCCGCGCCCGCAGCTTCGCGACCTCCTCGGACAGGTCGGGGGTCGCCCCGGCGGCCTTCGCCCGCGCCTCGTCCCGCTCGGTGGTGACGCGCTCGAGCTCCGCGGCCAGCCGGTCGGCGCGGGTGACCGCGGTGTCGCGCTCGCCCCGCAGCCGCGCCACGTCGGCGCGCTCCCCGGCGTCGCGCAGCAGCGACCGGGCGGCCTCCTGGTCACCGGTGAGGACGGCGACCGCCGCAGCGTGCACCGGCTCGGCCACGGGCGGCGTCCACTCCTCGGGCCGGTGCTCGCGCCACCAGGAGACGACCTCGTCGGCGAACCCCTCCGCGCTGCCGATCGCGGCGAGCATCGGCCCGGCCCCGACCTTGGCGCGCTTGGCGGGAGCGAAGCGGGCCACCGGGCGCACCGGGGCGGGCAGCTCGGTGGCCGGCATCTGCCCGACGGCCTGGGACACGAGGTCGGCGACGCGGCCGCGGACGGCCTCGGGGGCGGCCTCGAGGAGCGCCGCGCGGACGGCGGGGGTGACCGGCGTAGAGGCCTCCGGAGCGGGTGCGTGACCGTCCCGCCCATCCCGCGTCGCCACCTCCCCGTCCGCCATCGGCCCAGGTTAGCGGGCATGCGGCCCGCTCGCGGGGGTGAGTGTCGGGGGGTCGTCCTACCGTCCGCGGCGATGGACGCACCACGCCCGGTGACGGGTCCCGACCCCCAGCTCACGTTCGAGGAGCTGGGCACGCCGCTGCACGCGGCGACCTTCGTCGTGCTCGACCTCGAGACCACCGGCGGGCCCCCCGCGGGCCCGGAGCCGGCGGGCGCGGACCCGCTGGCGGCGCCCCGCCCGGACGCCATCACCGAGATCGGCGCAGTCAAGGTGCGGGGCGGCGAGATCGTGGGCGAGTACGCCACGCTGGTCGACCCGGGAATGTCCGTGCCGCCGCAGATCGTGGCGCTCACCGGCATCACCACCGCGATGGTGCGTGACGCGCCACGGCTCGACGCGGTGCTTCCCGGGTTCCTGGAGTTCTGCGCGGGCGCCGTGGTGGTGGCGCACAACGCCCCGTTCGACGTCGGGCACCTGCGGGCCGCGTGCCGCCGGCACGGCTCGGTGTGGCCGCGCCCGCCGGTGGTGTGCACCGCCCGGCTGGCGCGCAAGGTGCTCACCCGCGACGAGGCCCCGTCGTGCCGCCTCTCCGCCCTGGCCGCCCTGTTCCGGGCCGGCACCCGGCCCGTGCACCGGGCGCTGGCCGACGCCCGGGCCACCGTCGACGTGCTGCACGGCCTCCTGGAGCGGGTCGGCGGGCACGGGGTGTCCTCGCTGGAGGACCTGCTCGCCCTGCAGGTCGAGACCACGCCGGCCCAGCGCGGCAAGCGCCACCTGGCCGAGGCCGTGCCGCACGCCCCGGGGGTCTACCTCTTCCGCGGCCCCGCCGACGAGGTGCTCTACGTGGGGACGTCCAACGACCTGCGACGCCGGGTGCGCTCCTACTTCACCGGCTCCGAGAAGCGGGCACGCGTCAAGGAGATGGTCGGCCTGGCGGAGCGGGTCGACTGGGTGGAGTGCGCGCACGCCCTGGAGGCCGAGGTCCGCGAGCTGCGCCTGCTGGCCGGCCACGCGCCGCGGTACAACCGCCGGTCCCGCTACCCCCACCGCGGCTGGTGGGTCGCGCTGACCGACGAGCCCTTCCCTCGCTGGTCGGTGGTCCGCACCCCCCGGGACGACGCGGTCGGCCCGTTCGGGCGCCGTCCG
>NZ_JBVPVA010000644.1:0-1015 GCF_055612215.1 Actinomycetospora sp.
GAGCTCGAGCGCCAGGGGATCGTCGGGGTCGCGGGCGTCGACACCCGGGCGGTGACGCGGCGGCTGCGCGAGTCCGGGTCGATGCGCGCCGGGCTGTTCTCCGGTGACGGCCTGGGCACCGAGGCCGAGATGCTCGACGCGGTGCGGGGCAGCCCGGAGATGGCGGGCGCCGACCTCGCGGGCGCGGTGACGACGCGCGAGCCGTACACCGTCGCCGCGGAGGGGGAGCGCCGCTTCTCGGTCGCCGCCCTCGACCTCGGGATCAAGGCCAACACCCCGCGCCTGCTCGCCGCCCGCGGTATCGAGACCCGGGTCCTGCCCAGCACCGCGACCATCGAGGAGCTGCTCGACGGCTCGCCCGACGGGGTATTCCTCTCCAACGGCCCGGGCGACCCGGCCACCGCCGACCACGCCGTCGCCCTCACCGCCGAGGTGCTGCGCCGCGAGGTGCCGCTGTTCGGCATCTGCTTCGGCAACCAGATCCTCGGACGCGCCCTCGGGCTCGGCACCTTCAAGCTCCCCTACGGGCACCGTGGCCTCAACGTGCCCGTCGTCGACCACACCACCGGGACCGTCGCCATCACGAGCCAGAACCACGGGTTCGCGGTGGCCGGCACGCCGGGGGAGCACGTCGACTCCCCGCACGGGGACGTCCACCTGTCGCACGGGTGCCCCAACGACGGGGTCGTCGAGGGGCTCACGTGCAGCGCCGTGCCAGCCTTCTCCGTGCAGTACCACCCGGAGGCGGCGGCCGGACCCCACGACGCCGCCGACCTGTTCGACCGCTTCGCCGTCCTGATGGGAGGGCGCTGACCACATGCCGCGCCGCGACGACATCCACCACGTCCTGGTCATCGGCTCGGGCCCGATCGTGATCGGGCAGGCCAGCGAGTTCGACTACTCGGGCACCCAGGCCTGCCGCGTGCTGCGCGAGGAGGGCCTGCGCGTCTCGCTGGTCAACTCCAACCCGGCGACGATCATGACCGACCCGGAGTTCGCCGACGCCACCTACGTC
>NZ_JBVPVA010000770.1:0-15557 GCF_055612215.1 Actinomycetospora sp.
TCGGTGGGCCCGGACGTGGTGGGGGAGGTGGAGACGGGGAGCGGGCCCGACCAGCCGAACTGCTCGGTGTGCACCCGGGTGGCGGGCACCGCGAGCTGGTCGAGGGCCGCGAGCGACCCGGCGAGCAGCGAGGGCGGCCCGCACACGAAGTAGTCGAGGTGGTCGCGTTCGGGCGGGCCCGGGACGACGTCGGAGAGCAGCGCGAGGTCCACCCGGCGGCCCGCGGTGCGGAGGACCTCGAGCTCCAGGCGGCGGCTCAGCACGTCGAGCTCGTCGGCGAAGAGCGGCTCGGAGCCGCGCTCGGCGAGCACGAGCCGGTGACGCCGGGTGTCGCCGCGCTCGGCGAGGGTGCGCAGCATGCTCATCATCGGGGTGATCCCGACGCCGCCCGCGATGAGGACCAGGCCGGCGCAGTCGCGGTCCTCGGTGGCGGTGAACGACCCGTGCGGGCCGTCGAGCCACACCTTCTGGCCCTGGCGCAGCGCGGCGACGCGGTGGGAGAAGTCCCCCTGGTCGCGCACCGTCAGCTCCAGCCGACCGGTGACGTTCGCGCTGGAGGCGATGGTGAACGGGTGCTCCTCGGTGCCCACCACGGCGCGCTTGAGCCGCAACCACACGAACTGGCCGGGGTCGAACCGCATGCCGCCGCGGCGCAGGTGCACCGGCGCGAGCACGAGGGTCGACACGCTCGGGCCCTCGCGGCGCACGCCGTAGACGACGTAGGCGCCCTGGCGGGAGAACAGCGGGCGCCACACCCAGCGGTGGGAGAGCACGGCGAGCAGCACCCCGGCCAGCGCGACGAGGCACACCCGCATCACCGGGTCCGCGACGAGGTGGTCCAGCCACAGCACGTGGAGCCCGGCGAGCACGAGGCCGGCGGCGGCGAGCGCGACGTGCAGCCGGGCCCAGAGCTCGTAGCGGGCCCCCGGGCGACGCCCGCCCGCGGCGACCCCGCCGACGAGCAGCAGCGAGACCAGCGAGCCCCATCCGACCTTCGCGCTGGCGCGGGCCGTGAACACGTCGAGCAGCGCGGGGTGGTTCGTCAGCGCGACGACGGCGTGCAGGACGACGGCGCCGAGCGCGAGCATGCCGAGCCAGCGGTGCAGGCCCATGACGCGGTCGACGCCGAACGCGCGCGTCAGCGTGCGGATGCGGGAGGGGACGACGACCACGACCACCAGGGCGCCGAGGCCCAGGACGCCCAGCCCCACCGAGAGCATCGACCCGATGCGGGTGGAGCCCCCCCGCCAGGCCGACATCGCGAAGGGCACCACGGTCATCGCGACCAGGGCACCGGCCCACGCCGTCGTCGTCATCCGTCTGCGCACGGCCGGGAACGCTAGGACCGTGACCTGTTCGTGACCGGCGAGTCTGAGAGCCCACGCCCGCCGACCGCGCCGAAGGCCCGTCGGCGGGCGACGAGGGACGGCGTTGATGCTCCGATCGGACCTGCCGGTGATCCTTGTGCGGGAGTGGGCTCTCAGCTTCGGCCCGTCGTCGGGAGGGAGTGGCCCGTTGGGCCGTCCGGCCGCACACCGGGCAGGATGGCGGCTCGTGACCTTCGACCGAGTGCGCGAGGCCGCCGTGGTGCCGTCCGCGTTCGACCAGGACGCGTCCTCCTACGACCGGCTCGTCGGGGCGAACCCCGGCTACTTCGACCACCTGCGCCGCTCGGCGGCCCGGCTCGGGCTGCCCGGCCGGGGCGCGGGCCTGCGGCTGCTCGACGTCGGCTGCGGCACGGGGCTCTCGACGGCCGCGCTGCTCGAGACCTACCCGGAGGCGGAGATCGTCGCGGTCGACGCCTCGGCGGAGATGCTCGCGCAGGCCCGGGCCAAGATCTGGCCCGCCAACGTCCGGTTCGTGCACTCGCGGGCCGAGGAGCTCGCCGCGCACGGGGTGGCCGGGCCCTTCGACGGGATCCTCGCGGCCTACCTGCTGCGCAACCTGCCCGACGTCGACGCGGGTGTCGCGGACCTGCGCGACCTGCTCGCGCCGGGCGCGCCGCTGGCCGTCCACGAGTACTCGGTCGCGGACTCGGGGGCCGCGAAGGCGGTGTGGACGGCGGTGTGCTGGGCGATCGTCATCCCGCTGGGGTGGCGGGTCACCGGCGACGCGTCGCTCTACCGCTACCTGTGGCGCAGCGTGCTCGCCTTCGACGGCGTGGTGCGGCTCCAGCAGCGGCTGCGCTCGGCGGGGCTGGAGGCCGTCCGCGTCGAGCCGATGGACGGGTGGCAGCGGGGGATCGTGCACACCCTCGTGGGACTGCGTCCCATGTGAACGATCGTCGTCGCCCTGGCGACCACGAGCGTTCACATGCGCCGGCGGCGCACCTCGTAGGTCCGCTCGGCGTACTCGATGTCGTCGACCCACAGCCGGCGCGCCGCCCACTCCATCAGCGGGCGGACGACCCGCTGGACGCGCCGGGCGTGGACGAACCCCTCCCGCTCGGAGTGCGCGACGACGGCCTCGGTGACCTGCGTGCGCGCGCGGCCGTCGGGGTGCGGGGCGAGCGGGGTCGCGTGGGTCTCGACGACGCTGCCCGCCCCCTCGCCCGCCGTGATGTGCATGACGACGGTGCGGGGGTCCGGGCAGGTGAAGCGGGCCTCGACCGGGATGCCGAGGTTCTTCGTCACCCGGAACGCGACGTGCAGGTCGAAGTGGTCCTCGGCGGTCGTCGCCGTGCGGGCCGGCGCCGAGTCGACGCGCAGGTCGGCGAACGAGTGCGGGTGGAACCACGCGCCGTGCCAGGGGTCGAGGCGGTTCGCGACGACGTCGTCGGGCTCGCAGGTGCCGACCATCGTCGCCACCGCGACGAGGCTGGCCTCGTGCGGCGGGCGGACCGGCAGGATCGGGGCCGCGGTGGGTTCCTCGCCGCCGACGGCGTCGAGCCGCACCCACACCAGCACGCCGTCGTCGTGGGCGGGCAGGGTCCGCCACCCGGCGCGGCCCGACGGGCCGAGCGCGAGGCCGTGCCAGCGGCAGATGAGCTCGCACCCGGACTGGGTGGCCGTCGACATGGCCGCGCCCAGGTGCGGGCAGGCACCCGGTCCGGCGTAGAGCTCCCCGGACGGCGCGCGCCACAGGACCAGCTCGACGCCGGCGACGGTCGTGCCGAACGGGGTCCCGGCGCGCACGTCGCGGGAGGCGCCGACGACGAACCAGTTCCCTGACGGCCGGGCCTGCGCGCGTTCGAGCGCGGCGTGGATGATGCCCGGCTTCGCGTCGCGCCAGGTCGGCTCCATCGCCTCCCAGCGTTCGCCGGACAGCCGGCGCAGCGGGTTGGCGGGGGCCCCCGGCCGCGGACCGCTCTCGGGGCGCTTCCTGAGCACGAAACGGACGCTAGGGGCAGACCCGTGTGGCCGCAGTGGTGGGCCGCGTGCTGTGGCCGGACGCACGCCTGGCTGCGCCGAACGTGGGGTCGGTGTGCTCGGACAGGTGGCGTGCCCGGTGCCAGCGCCGCGTCGACGCGTGCGCCCAGTGGCAGGAACGCCCCGTCGTCGCCGGCCTACGACGGCAGATCGCGCTCCCACGGACACGACAGGCACCGCGGCCCGCCGCGCCCCGAGCCCAGCTCGAAGCCCTCGATGGTCACGACCTCGATCCCCGCGTCGCGCAACCGCCCGTTCGTCGCCGTGTTCCGCTCGTAGGCCACGACTCGGCCCGGGGCGAGCGCGAGGGTGTTGTTGCCGTCGTCCCACTGCTCGCGCTCCGCGGCCACGCCGGCCGGGCCGGTGTCGACCGCGCGGAGCTCCTCGATCCCCATCGCGCGGGCGGCGGCGGGCCGGAACGGCTCCGGACCGACGATGTGCAGCCCGGGCGTGATCGTCCAGGCCTGCAGGGCGTCGAGGACCTCGGGGAAGACCACCATCGTGTCGACGTCGACCATCGTCGCGACGGTGTCGAGGTGCATCGTCGCGCGCCGCTGCGTGATCGGGACGGCGAGCACGGTGTGGGCGAGCCCGGCCTCGAACATGGCGCGGGCGAAGGACTCGGCGCCGGCCGGGCTCGTGCGCTCCCCGACCCCGACGGCGAGCACCCCCGGCGCGAGCAGCAGCACGTCGCCGCCCTCGACGGCGGAGGTGTCGCGGGGCTCGGTGTGCGGCACGCCGCCCAGCTCCGGGTGGCCGCGGTGTGCGAGCGCGACGAGGGCCGCCTCCCGCCGCCGCGCCGGCATCCCCATCGCGGCGGCCACCACGCGGTCGCCGACCCGCATCGACGAGTCGCGGGTGAACATCAGGTTGGGCAGCGGGTCGATCGCGAACTCGTCGGGGCCGTGCATGCGCCGGACCAGGGAGTTCTGCCCGTCGCCGAGCTCGCGGAAGGTGAGCCCGCCGACGAGGGCGTCCCCGAGGTCGTCGCGACCCATCGTCGCCAGCTCGGCGCGCACCGCCGCCGCGAGCTCCCGGCCGAGGACCCGCTCGTCGACGGCGTCGTCGATGCCGCGGGTGCGGGCGTCGGCGTCGTCGAGGGCGGTCCGCAGGAGATCGGCGAGGAGCAGGACGCGCACCCCGTGGCGCTCCAGGGTGGCGGCGAAGCGGTCGTGCTCGAGCTGCGCGCGCTCCACCCACGGGATGCCGTCGAAGAGCAGCCGGTCGGCGTTGCGGGGGGTGAGCCGCTCGAGCTCCGGGCCCGGGCGGTGCAGGACGACGGTCCGCAACGGGCCGACCTCGGTGTCCACGCGGGGCGGGGTCATGGTCACCAGACCCTACGAGTGCGGGAGGAACGACACCTTGCCGACCAGCAGCGCAGAGCCCACGAACGCCACGACGTCGATCAGCGCGTGCGCGCCCACCTGCGGCCACAGGCGCCCGGTCCGCTGCCAGTAGCGACCGAACACCAGGCCCATGACGACGTTGCCGAGCCCGCCGCCGAAGCCCTGGTAGAGGTGGTACGACCCGCGCAGCAGGGCCGACACGGCCAGCGACCGGTTCTCCGAGAGCCCGAGCCGGCGCAGCGTCGAGAGCAGCCACCCCACGACGAGCACCTCCTCGGCCCACGCGTTGGCCAGCGCCGAGACCACCAGGACCGGCACCCGCCACCAGTGGTCGTCGAGCAGCGAGGGCACCACCGTGAGGTTGATCCCGAGCGCGCGGGTGAGCAGGTAGAAGCCCAGCCCCGGGATGCCGATCACCGCCGCCAGGCCGAGGCCGGCCAGCGCGTCCCGTCCCGGACGCGTGCCGTCGAGGCCCACCGCGCGCGGCCCGGACCCGGCCCGCACCAGCAGGTAGAGCCCCAGAGCGCCCCACGCCACCAGCTGCAGGGACGAGGCGAGCTGCGCCGCGAGGTCCACCCACGCGTCGGTGGCGAGCGGCCGGTCGATCGACACCTGCCGGGAGGCGAGCGGCGCGGGCGCGGCGAGGGAGTCCAGCAGCGAGATCAGCGACCGCAGCCCCGACAGCCCGAGGGTCACGGTGGCGACGACGAGGATCTCGGTCAGGAGCAGGCGGCGCTCGCGCCCGTCCACCTCCACGACCGCGGGACCCGGCGGGGCGAGCCAGTCACGGAGGAGGCTCATCGGCACGCACCCTAGGGCGGCGGCCGCCGCGACGCTTCGGCCACGTTCACACCGCGTCGGTAACCTCGGAGGTGTGGGACGTGTCCTCCGTGTGCTCGCCACCCCCCGGTGGGTCGGCTGGACGCTGCTCGCGGTCGTCGCGGTGATCGTCTGCGGGGGGATGGCCTACTGGCAGCTCATCCGCGCGGAGTCCCCCACCGGCTCGGTGCTCAACGCCGGGTACGCCCTGCAGTGGCCGCTGTTCGGCGTCTTCTTCGCGGCGCTGTGGTGGAAGATGCTGCACGCCGAGGCGCACCAGCTGGCGGTCCTGCGCGGCGAGCTCCCCGACGACGACGCGGCGCCCCCCGACGAGCCGGGTGCGGCCGACGGCGGCCCGGCGCGCGTCCCCACGCCGGAGCGGGCGCCCGTCGTCGAGACCCTGGACACCCCGTTCACCCCGCGTCCGGCCGGGGTCCGCCCCGGCGACGGGCAGGGCGCGCCCCTGCGCGGGCGGGCCCGCACCGACTACAACGCCATGCTCGCCGCGCTCGCCCGGTCGGACACCGACGAGCCCCGCTGACCCGCCCGAGGAGCTCCCGCGTGACCGCACCGACCCCGACGACGACGCTGACCCCGAAGGTCGTCGCCGCGATGAAGCGCTACCGCGTCATGGCGTGGGTCGTGGGCACCGGCCTGCTCGTGCTCGTCCTGGTCGCGATGCCGCTGAAGTACTTCGCCGACGCCCCGCTGCTCGTGGCGATCGTCGGGCCGATCCACGGGTTCCTCTACATGGGCTACCTGGCGCTCACCGCCGACCTCGCCGTGAAGAGCCGCTGGCCGGTGGTGCGCCTGCTGCTGGTGGCGCTCGCGGGCACGATCCCCTTCGTCTCGTTCGTGGCCGAGCGGAAGGTCACCGCCCCGCTGCGCGACGGTGCACCGCGCCCGTCGCCGCAGGACTGACCTCCGCGAGCCGGCGCACCTCGGCGCCGAGCATCCGGGAGCAGGCCACCGGCGCGGCGAACGCGAGGCGGACGTCGTGGTCGCCCCGGTCGGTCTCGACCCGCAGGCGCAGCCCGAGCCGGTCGACGGCCAGCGGGTGCAGCGTCGCCCCCGGGTGGCGCAGGCTCGGCGGGAGGTGCCGGGCGAGCCCGGTCAGCAGCGAGCCGTGCGCCCGGGCGAGGTGCGCGAGCCACTCGTCCCCGGAGGTCACCAGCGGGTCGTGCGGCGCGGCCGCGACCTGCGCCGGGGTGAAGGTGCCGGTGCCCTCGGCGTCGGAGAGCACCACGGAACCCGGATCCATGCGCAGCAGCACGTCCGAGTGCCCGACGTCGAGCAGCCGCTCGTCCGTGGCCTCGGCCGCGATCCGCAGCGCCGCGCGGCGGGCGACCCGCGCGGGCAGCAGGCGCACGCGCCCGGCGATCCAGACCAGGCCGCGGACCGGCTGACGCACCGGCAGCGGCGTCGAGTCGGTGAGCTCGAGCATCGCGGGCACGTACTCGTGGACGCGGGTGAGCGCCACGAGCGGGTGGTCGGCGGGGAACTGGAGCGTGGCCGCCCCGGAGGCCGGCACGTGGTGCAGGACCGGGACGACCCGGCCGCCGTCGCCCGCGCCCGCCCCGGCGTGGGGATCGACGAGCAGCGTGGCACCGCCCGCGCGGAGCACGGTGGCCCGCGCCCGCTCGACCGGACTGGGGACGGGCGGCTGGTGCGGGCAGCTCCTGGCCATCGGGCGCCTCCGGGTGCGTTGGTTAGGTGAGCCTAACCGAAGAAGCAGGCGGGGAAGCAAGTCCCGACGACGGGGTCGACGCCCGGTGGCCGGACCGCGGCGCCCCGACCGCTACCGTGCCCTCGTGTCCACCGTCCCCCAGGCCGGTGGGGCACCGGTCGACGGTGTGCCCCCGCTCCTCGCGCGCATCCTCGACGACGCCGCACTCGTCTCGCCCGGCCCGCGCCCGGTGATGACCGACGTCCTCGACGCCTACCTGGACGTCCGCGCGGGCGAGTACGGCGGCCTGCTGGGCGCGCTCGTCGTGCCCGTCTCCCGCCTGCAGGAGTTCGTCGCCGTCCTGGTGAAGCGCCGGCCCGCCGCCCCGGTCCCGATCACGCTGTCGGTCGACACCGGCCTCGGCGGCGTGCCGAAGGCGCTGTCGCTGACGACGTCGCGCTCCGCCCTGCTCACCACCGGCACCGTCGAGATGCCCGCGCCGCACGACGTCGACTCGGTCTGGCTCGAGCGGGTCACCGAGTTCGTCCCCGACGACGTCGTCGCGGTGGTCGAGCCGCGGCGCCCGGACGCCGACGGGTCCGACGACTGGATCGCGGGCGTGCGCCGCGTCGTCGGCCACGGGTGCCGGCCGAAGCTGCGCTGCGGCGGCGACCGCGCGGGTGTCTTCCCCGGCGTCACCGACGTCTCCCGCTTCCTCGCCGTGGTCGCCGCGTCGGGACGCTCGTTCACCGCGAGCATCGGGCTGCAGGGCGCGGCACGGCACGTCGACCCCGCGACCGGGTTCGACCACCACGGGTGGCTCAACCTCATGGTCGCGGTGGCCCGGGCGCTGCGCGCGGTGCCGCCGGCGGCCGCGGGCGGACCGGAGGACGGCGGCGTCGGTGAGGACCTCGACGCGCCCGCCGAGCTCGTCGAGGCCGTGCGCGGTGCGCTGGACACCACCGACGCCGACGCGCTGGCCGCCGAGGTGGCCGAGGTCGACGACCGGACGGCCGCGCGGGTCCGCGCGCACCTGTCGTCGCTGGGGTCCACGGCCCCCGCCGACCAGGGCGCCGAGATGGCCCGCCTGGGCCTGGTCTGACGTGGGCGGTCCCGGCGACCCCGGCCCCGAGGTCGCGTTCCTCGGCCCGCACGGCACCTTCTGCGAGCAGGCGCTGCTCACGCTCGTCGAGGCGCCGGGCTCGGCGTTCGCCGGGGCGCGGCTGCGTCCCGCGGCGAGCACCACGGCGGCACTGGACCTGCTGCGGGCCGGGGAGGTCGGGCTCGCGTGCGTGCCGATCGAGAATTCCGTGGAGGGCGCGGTCCCCGCGACCATGGACGGGCTCGTCGAGTCCCCGCCCGTCGTCGTGGTCCGCGAGATCCTGCTCCCGGTGCGATTCGCGGTGCTCGTCCGGCCCGGGACCACCGCGGCCGACGTGCGCACCGTCGCCTCGCACCCCCACGGCGAGGCCCAGACCCGTCGCTGGCTCGCCACGCACCTGCCCGGCGCGGAGGTCCGGATGACGCCCTCGACCTCGGCCGCCGCGGCCGCCGTCGCGGACGGGCAGGTCGACGCCGCGGTGTGCGCGCCGGTGGCGGCCGGCCACTACGGGCTCGAGGCGCTCGCGCAGGGGGTGCACGACACCGGCGACGCGGTGACCCGCTTCGTCGTCGTCGCCCCGGCCGGGGTCCGGCTCCCCGCCCCGACCGGGCGCGACCGCACCTCGATCGCGGCGACCACCGTGAACGAGCCCGGCTCGCTGCTGGCGATCCTCACCGAGCTCGCGATCCGCGGGGTCGACCTGACCCGCATCGAGTCGCGCCCGTCGAAGGAGCGGCTCGGCACCTACTGGTTCTTCCTCGACGGCGCGGGCCACGTCGCCGAGCCCGCGATGGGCGAGGCGCTCGCGGCGCTGCACCGGCGCTGCACCGATCTGCGCTTCCTCGGGTCCTACCCGCGCGCGACCGTGCCGGCCGGCTCCACGGCGTCGTCGCCGCCGGTCGCGGCCCCGGTGAAGGGACAGGAGAGCGCGGACTACGACGCGGCCGCGCGGTGGCTCACCACACTGCGCGCGGTCCCCGGCGAGGCCCTCCCGAGCTGAGCGCTCCGTGGTACGGATGGAACCGTGTTGCGTCTCGTGCTCGCCCGCCACGGCCAGACCCCGGCGAACGTCGAGCGGATCCTGGACACCGTGCTGCCCGGTCCGGGGCTCACCGACCTCGGCCGGCTGCAGGCCGAGGCGCTCGGCAAGGAGCTCGTCGCCGACCCGCGGGGCCCGGTGACCGCGCTCGTCAGCTCCCCCGCGCGGCGCGCTCGCGAGACCGCGGGCCTGGTCGCACCCGCCGTCGGGCTGACCCCGGGCGTCGTGGAGGGCACCCACGAGGTGCAGGTGGGCGACCTCGAGGGCCGCAACGACGACGACTCCATCGCCCGCTTCCGCGCGACCTACGACGCCTGGCGCGAGGGCGACGTCGCCGCGCGGATGCCCGGCGGCGAATCGGGCCGCGACGTGCTCGACCGCTACCTGCCCGCCCTCGAGGGACTGCGCGCCGAGCACCCCGACGGCACGGTCGTGCTGATCAGCCACGGCGCGGTGCTGCGGCTCGTCGCGCACGCGCTGGTCGGTGGGATCCCCGAACTCGGGTCCGACGACCACGTCGACAACTGCGGGCGCATCGTCCTCGGCGCGGACCACGCCGGGTGGTCCCTCGAGGCGTGGCGCCGGGAGGCCCCCGGCGGGCTGGCCTCGACCCGCGACGCCACCGGGGGCTAGCGCCCATGTGAACGGAATCCGTCGTCAGGGCGACGACATCCGTTCACCTGGGCTACGCCCAGCCCAGCCGGTGCAGCGTGGCGTCGTCGATCCCGAAGTGGTGCGCGATCTCGTGGACCACGGTGACCGCGACCTCGTCGCGCAGCTCGTCCTCGTCGGCGCACATCTCCACCAGCGCGTCGCGGTAGAGGGTGATCCGGTCGGGGAGGACGCCGCCGTAGTCGCTGGTCCGGTCGGTGAGCGCGACGCCCTCGTAGAGCCCCAGAAGCTCCGGGTCCTCGGGGTGGCGCGGCTCCACGAGCACGACGACGTTGTCCATCGCGCGCAGGAACTCGGCGGGCAGCTCGTCGAGGGCCTCCCCGACGAGCTCGGCGAACCGGTCCGGGTCCACCGCCGCGGGGGTCAGTTGCCCCCGCCACCGAGCAGCGGCGGGAGCTTCGGCAGCAGGCCGGGCGGCGGCGCGGTGGGCGGCGCGGTCGTGGTGGCCTGCTCGGGCGCGGGGGCCGTCGTCGGTGCGGCGGCCGGGGTGGACGGTTCGACGGCGGGCGCCCCGGGCGGGGGCAGCGGGTCCGGCGTGGCCGGCGCGGCGCCGCCGATCTTCACGCCGTCCTTGACCGCCCCGGTCAGCGGCGCGAACCCGGAGTTGTCCGCGAGCAGCGACCCCATGTTGCAGCTGACCCGGCGGGTCCCCGCGTCCCACGAGGCCTGGCTGACGTTCGTCCAGTAGACGGTGAGCTTGGACGCGGTGAGCTGCTGCGCGCCGACCTCGTCCTGGGCGACCTTCGTGCAGGCGGGCTGCAGGAAGTCGTCCTGGTCGTCCACCGAGGGCAGGCCGGCGGTGAACTTCGCGCCGAGGTCGACGGTCCCGGCCACCTCGGCGGCATGGGTCTTGGCGCACGAGGACACCGGGTCGGACACGTCCTTGCCGGAGAGCCCGAGGCAGGTGCCGGGGGCGAACACCACGGCCTGGTCGGCGTCGGCGACCTTGCCGGTCGAGGAGAACAGGGCCCCGGTGACGCCGGGGGCCTGCAGGCCGCAGCGCACGGTGCGGTCGCCGTTGCCCCACGCCGTGGCGGTCGGCTTGAGGGCCCCGACCTTGTACCGCCCCGACGGGTCGAGCGGCTTGCCCAGGTAGCGCGCCACCAGCGGGGTGCACGTGTCGGCCACGACCTTCTGCCACGCGGCGTCGGCCGGGAACGGCGCGCCGTCGGGGAGGTCGACGTCGATCGGGCCCGCGGTCTCGAACAGGTGCGACGTCGCGCAGTCGACCCCCCGCACGTCGCCGCCGTCGGAGCGCTGCCAGGTCAGACACGTGCCGGGGGCCGACGGCACCCGGGACCGGTCGGTCTCCGGACCGCTGCTCGAGCCGCCGAGGATGCCGGGGCCCGCCCCGGACTCGTCGCCGGCCAGCCCCAGGAAACCCAGGCCGTTGCCGGTCGCCGCGAACGCGCTGGCGGCGAGGAGCATGATCAGGGCACCGGCGAGCACGCCGATGACTCCCCGGCGCGCGACCAACCGCCGGGCGGCGTGACCGTCCGCGTCGTCCGCCACCCGGTCGTCGTGACCCCGCCCCGAGGACGGACGTTCCCGTAGGACCATGGTCCTGACATCATGCCGCGTGCCGGGTTCGTCTCATCGAGGGGGGATCCCGGGCGCATCCTGGAGGGTGTGGGCAGCGGTGGGTGGAGGGGACAGGACATGAGCGAGGACCCGGGAGGCGCGTCGCGGGGTCGCCACGCGTCCGGCGGTGGTGAGGCCGCGGACTACGCGCCCACTCCGCCGTCGGGCACCCCGACCCCCGGCGAACCGGGTCCCACCGGGTCCACGCCCACCGGCTCCACGCCCACCGTGGCGACGGACCAGCCCTGGTGGAACGCCGACGCGGGGACGTCGGGCGACCCCGCGGGCGGCGCGGGCGACACCGCCGGCGCGGCCGCCGGCGCGTCCGGTGAGGAGTCCCGGCGCGGACGGGTCCGCTACCAGGACCCGGACACCACCACCCCGCGCGAACCCACCCTGGCCGAGCAGCGGGCGCGCCGGGAGGCCGAGCGCCGCCGCAAGGCACAGGAGGAGGCCGCGGCGGCCGCGGAGCAGCGCAAGTCGAAGATCCGCAAGCGGGTGCTCATCGGGGGCGGGGTCGCCGTCGGGGTGGTCGCGGTCGTCGCGATCGCCTACGCGGCCTCGTCGGGCGGCGACGAGGTCTCGGCCCAGTGCACCGACCAGAACGGCGTGGTCGTCGACGACAGCAACTGCTCGGGCACGCCGAGCAACGGGTACTACGGCGGCGGCTTCGTCCCGATCTTCCTCGGCGGCTTCGGCAACCAGTACCACTACAACTACGGCTCGAACTCGCCCGTCGGCACGGTCGCGCGCGGCGGCTCGGTCACCGCGCCGCCCGCCGGGACGAGCGTCCGCAGCGGGACCACGGGCAGCAGCCTGGGCTCCACCTCCTCCAACGGCACGGTGAGCCGGGGCGGGCTCGGGGTGTCCGGGAGCTCGTCGGGGTCGGGGTCCAAGGGCTCGTCGGGCTCGGGCTCGTCGTCGGGCAGCTGAGCCGCCCCACCAGCCGTCACATCACCGGAAGGGACGCGCGTTGCGTCGCGAGAGGTCGACCCCCCGCCCCGACTGGCGCCGGAAGATCGAGGAGCAGGGCCTCGTGTTCGGCACCCCGGCCACCGGCCAGGACGGCGCCCGGCCCTACTGGGACGAGTCGGTGCACTACGTCTTCGACATGGCCGAGATCCTCTCGCTGGAGGCCGACGTCGAGCTCCTGCACTCGATGTGCCTGGAGGCCGTCGACCACGTCGTGACCACCGAGCGGTTCCGCGACTTCGCGCTGCCCGAGTGGAGCTGGGAGCAGGTCGCGAACTCCTGGAAGCGCCACGACCCGCACCTCTACGGCCGCTTCGACCTGCGCTACGACGGCTCCGGGCCGGCGAAGCTGCTCGAGTACAACGCGGACACCCCGACCACGCTGCTCGAGGCGAGCATCTGCCAGTGGTACTGGCTCAAGGACGTCTTCGGCGACCAGGACCAGTGGAACTCCCTCCACGAGAAGCTGGTCGCGCGGTGGACGGCGATCGGCGCCGACCTGCCCCGGAACGAGGTGCACTTCGCCTGGTCGCAGGCCGAGACGACCGGCGAGGACCACGTCACCACGGCCTACCTGCAGGAGACCGCCGCGGAGGCCGGGCTGGACACCGTCGGGCTCGCGATCGAGCAGATCGGCTGGGACTCGGCCCTCGACCGGTTCGTCGACCTCGAGGAGGCCCCGATGAGCTGCGTCGCCAAGCTCTATCCCTGGGAATGGATCCTCGGCGACGACTTCGGCAAGCACGTGACCCGCAGCCTCCCGGAGACGCTGTGGATCGAGCCGCTGTGGAAGACGTTGCTGTCGAACAAGGCGATCCTCGCGGTGCTCTGGGAGATGTACCCCGGCCACCCGAACCTGCTGCCCGCGAGCCTGGGCGACCCCGGGCTGCTCACCGAGTACGTCCGCAAGCCGCTGCTCGGCCGTGAGGGCGCGAACGTCCAGATCGTCGCCGGCGCGGGGGAGCCCGTCGTCGAGACCGGCGGGGTCTACGGCGAGGAGGGCTACGTCTACCAGCTCTTCGACCCGCTGCCCGAGTTCGACGGGTACCGGCCCGCGCTGGGCGCCTGGATCGTCGGCGACGAGGCGGCCGGGCTCGGCATCCGGGAGACGGCGGGACTGGTCACCGACAACGGTGCGGCCTTCGTGCCCCACCGCATCCCGGACTGATGCCCGCGCCCGCCCGCCGGTTGTGGGTGCTCTACGAGCCGGTGCACGCGCTGACCTACTTCGCCCCGGCGGCGCTCGCCGCGGCGGCGGAGCTCGGCGCCTCCTTCTGGGCCCGCTACGTCGCGCAGCGCGCCGCTCCCCTGGGCGACGTCCCGACGGCCGTGGTGGTCGCCGCCTTCGGCGGCTTCGCCCCGGACCGGATCGCCGACGCCCGCGCCGGGATCGCGCCCGACGCCACCCCCACCCGGGCGCTCGCGGTGCGGCTGGCCGGCGTCGACGCCGCCTTCGGGGACCTCGCCGGGCTCCCCGACGCGGCCGTGGTCGCCGAGGCGGCCGAGCTCGCGTGGGAGGCCGCCCGGGCCTGCGACGACGCCGGGCGCGTGCTCGGTGCCGCGAACCGCGCGCTGCCGCGGCCCGACGCGCCGCACCTGGCGCTGTGGCAGGCCACGACGACGCTGCGCGAGCACCGCGGGGACTCCCACCTCGCCGCGCTCGCGGTGCACGGGCTCGGGTCCGTCGCCTCCCACGTGGTCAAGGTGGCCGCCGGCGAGTCGCCCGGGCGGGACCTGCGGCTCGGGCGCCGGGTCCCGGACGCCACGTGGTCGGCCGAGATCGCCCGGCTCGTCGAGCGGGGGCTCGTGACAGGCCCCGACGACGAGCCCGCGCTCACCGCCGAGGGGGCGGCGCTGCACGCGGCCGTCGAGGACGCGACCGACCGCGCGGCGGCCGGGCCGTGGGAGGCGCTGGGCCCGGAGCGGACCGAGCGGCTCGCGACGCTGCTGGAGCCGGTCGCCGCGGCGGCGCGGACGGTCGTCCCGGAGTTCAACCCGATCGGGCTCCCGCGCCCCTGATCCGCCGGCCCGCCCCCGACTGCAGCAACGGCACGTTCCTGACGTCCGACGCCAGGACGGCGCCGTTCGCTCACCGACCGCGGCGGTTCCCCCGACGGGTGGACGGCGCCGTTCGCGCGCCCGATGCCAGGAACGTGCCGTTGCTGCCACGGGGGCCGAGGGTGCCGCGCACGACGGGCCCCGGCCGCTACTCTGCGGCGTCGCTTTCGTCCTGATGGACCCGCGCGGAGGCCCTGAGTTGCTCACCCCGGACTTCTTCCCGACCCTCTTCGGCAACATCGGCCTGATCGCGCTGTACGCGGTCATCGGCGCGGTGCTCATGTACGCCGGCTACTTCGCGATCGACCTGACAACGCCGGGCGACCTGCGCGGGCTGGTGCGCGAGGGCCGGCCGAACGCGGTCGTCGTCTCCGCCTCGGGGCTCGTCTCGATGGCGTTGATCGTGGTCGTCGCGATCTACATCTCCGGTGGCGGCCTGGTCGCCGGCGTCATCAACACCCTGGTCTACGGGCTGGTGGGGATCGTCGCCCAGGTCCTCGTCGTGCGCGGCCTCGAGGCGGTCTCGCGGCTGGACGTGGGCGCCTGCCTGCACGACGAGTACTACACGCCGGTGTCGGCGATGATCGCCGGCATGCACCTCGCCCTGGGCCTCGTCGTGGCGGTCGCGATCGTCTGAGCGGCACCGTCGGCCCCGGAGAGGGTGTCGCGGTCAGGTCTTCGCAGGTCGTTCCCTAGGCTCTCGCCGAGCGGCAGGAGGACCGCTGCGAGGAGGAGCGATGACCGTGGGGACGACCCTCGGCTCACCGACGGTGCCCGACGCGGACGCGGACGGCGCCCCGTCGTCCGGCCGGATCGGGCACGTCGGTGCCCGGCCCCGGCTGCTCGTGGCCCTCGGCGCCCTCGCCGTCCTGCTCGCCGTCGGTGCCGCGCTCGCGCCCGTCGTCGTCTCCACCCCGACGGTCGTGTGGCCCCA
>NZ_JBVPVA010000813.1:0-5891 GCF_055612215.1 Actinomycetospora sp.
CTCGGCGGCAGCTCGATCCGCAAGGCCGTGCTGCGCGTCGTCGTCGGAGGCGCCCTGGGTCTCGCGGTCACCTACGGGATCGGCCACCTCGTCGGCACCGCGGTCGGCTGAGCGTGACCGACCCCGCCACGGCCGCCGACGCGGTCGAGCTCGCGGTCGCGGTCGCGGCGTTCGCCGAGCAGGCGTGGGACGCCGTCGTCGGGCTCCCCGACGTCCGGGTCTGGCTCGAGCCGGCCGGCGTCGAGTCCCGCGCCGACAACACGATCGCCGTGGTCACCGGTCGGGAGGACGCGGTCCGCGTCGTGGACCGCGAACCGCCGCACCGCCTCGTCACCGAGGCCGACGCCGTCGTCGCCGGACGTGGTGTCGTGCTCACGACGACCTGGCTGCTCGAGCCCCACGAGCCGGGCACCACGGCGGTGCGGGTGACGACGACGGGGCTCGGCGCGGCCGCCGCGCAGGACCCGGGCACCGCGCTGCGCGAGCGGTCCGCGACGGCGCTGTCGACGCTCGCGGTCCACCTGCGCCACTTCGCGGGGCGCACCGGGGTCGGGGTGCACGCCTGGGGTCCCTCGCGGGGGCGCACGGCCGACTCCGGCCACGAGCGTGCCCACGCCCGCTTCCTCGCCCAGGTCGGGATCCTCGTGCCGCGCCAGCCGCTGACGATCTTCCGGGGCGTCCCGCAGCTGACGGGCACGTGCCTCGAGCGCCGGGCCGGGCACCACCACAGCGCTGCACTGCTCCTGCTCGACGGGCCCGCGCCCGGCGTCGCCACCCTCGCGACGACGGGCACCGACCCGGTCCACGAGGTGCGCGCGGTGCTCTACTGGGACCGGGCGCCGGAGATCGCCGAGCGGCTGTCCGCGCAGTGGTCGTCCTGGCTGGCCCAGCCGTAGCGTCGCCCGCTCCCCTCGAGGGGCACAACACGCAGGAAAGTCAGCCGGCCGACCTGCCCCGCGTGCTGATGATCACGGGGCTCGGCGGAGCCCGCGCCGAGCCCGCACCTCAGCGCAGCGCCGGACGCGGGAAGCCGAAGCGGACGGTGACTCCCGGCGAGAAGTGCACGAGGTCCGGCGCGCGCCCCGCCAGGCCGGGGAACCCGGCCGCCGCCACCAGCTCGTCGTCGCACGCGATGAGCTCGGCGCGGCGCAGCGGCCAGGGCTCGTGGACGTTCGGGACGTACCAGGTCACGCCCGCGTGGTCCTCGTGCAGACCCCAGCGGGCGGTGAGGAAGTCCGCGACCGGGTCGCCCTCGACCGGCGCCCCCGGGCGCAGCGCCACGACGCTGCGGTGCCCGCCGGTCCGGGTGGTCGCGCGGTAGACGACCTCGCCGTCGGCGTACCGGAACGACATCCGCGCCCACCGGTACGGGAGCCCGAACGCGGCCTGCGCGCCGAGGACCACCGCGAGCCGCGAGGCGTCCAGGCTGCGGAAGACGATCCCGCGCCGGCCGGTGTCGTCGACGGTGTAGAGCCGGACGTTGGTCTCGAGGAACGTCCCGAGCCACGGCACCGCCGGCCCCCGCGCGACGCCCGCGCGGACCATCCGGAACGGCACGAGCCCGACGTAGGTGACGCCGCCGATGACGTCGGGGTGCACCCCGCGCGGCAGCAGCGGCGCGACCTCGGCGGGCTCGACCGCCCAGTGCAGGAACCCGGCGTCGCGCCAGGACTGCCTCATCATCGTCGGACCGGAGTACTCCGGTGCCCGCACACTGACCGGCTCGACGCTGGCGCTCATTCCCCCGGCGTGCCCCGGAGTGGGCGCCTCCACGCGCGGGAACACGGCGGGGTGTCCGACAGCGCCGCGTCCGGTTCGTCACCCGTCACGTTCCCGCCCGGCTTCTTCGACCGTGCCGACGAGCGCGACGACGCGGTCTTCTACGGCCCGCCCCGGCTCGTGCACCACATCGACGACGCCGCGATCGCCGCGGTGACCGCCTACTACCGCGAGGTCGGCGTCACCGGCGACGTCCTCGACCTCATGTCCTCCTGGGTCTCGCACCTGCCCGCGCGGCCGCGCCACCTCACGGTGCTCGGGATGAACGCCGCCGAACTGGACGCCAACCCCTGGGCCGACGAGCGCGTCGTCCACGACCTCAACGCCGATCCCCGCGTCCCGCTGCCCGACGCCTGCGTCGACACCGCGGTCTGCACGGTCTCCGTCGACTACCTCACCCGGCCGGTCGCGGTCTTCCGCGACGTCGCGCGGGTCCTGCGCCCGGGTGGGCGGTTCGCGCTGACGTTCTCGAACCGCTGCTTCCCCTCGAAGGCGATCCGGGGCTGGCTCGCGACCGGCGACACCGGGCACGGCGAGATCGTCGCGTCGTACTTCCGCGCCTCGGGGGCGTTCGAGGAGCCCGTGATCGAGAAGCGGCGCTCGCGCGGCGACCCCGTCGTCGGAGTGAGCGCTGCGCGCAGGTGAACGATTTTCGTCGCCCCGACGACGGAATACGTTCACGTGCGCGGAGCGCTCTCCCGACATGGCTCTGACGCGCTTCGGCGGACCGCTCTCCCGCACGCTCCCCGAGACCCGGACGTTCACCGTCGAGGGTCCCGCGCACTCACTGCTCCTCGAGCCGTTCCGACGCCGGGTGCGGGCGCTCGTGAGCGACGGCGAGGGCCACGAGGTCGTCGTGCTCGACACCGTCCGCGGTGCCCTGCTGCACGAGACCGGTCTCGGCCCGCAGCTCTACCTGCCCGCCGAGGACGTCCGCGCCGATCTCCTCTCCCCCAGCGAGCACTCGACGCACTGCCCGTTCAAGGGCGACGCGAGCTACCAGCACCTCACCGTCGGGAACCGCACGATCGAGAACGCCGTCTGGTCCTACCCCGACCCGAAGCCGGACGCGTCGTGGCTGGCCGGGCTCGTCGCGCTGCCGATGAGCGCCGCCGACCGCTGGCTCGACGAGGACGAGGACGTGCTCGGCCACCTCACCGACCCCTACCACCGCGTCGACCTGCGCCCAACGAGCCGCGAGGTCACCGTGACCGCGCCCGACGGCTCCGTCGTGGCCCGCACGACGACCGCGGTGCTGCTCGACGAGACCGGCCTCGACGTGCGCTTCTACGTCGACCGCGCCGACGTCCACGCCACCCTGCGCCCGAGCGGGACCACGACGGTGTGCCCCTACAAGGGCGTGTCGACCTACTGGGCCGTCGAGGCCGACGGCGGCAACGAGGTCGTCGACGGCGCCTGGTCCTACGAGGCGCCCCGCGACGAGTCGCGCGGCATCGCCGGGCGGATCTGCTTCTCCGACGACTACACGGTGTCGGTCGCGGCGCGCTGACCCCCGGGTCGCCGGAGCCCGCGTCAGCGGTCCCCGGCGGCCCGCCCCAGACGCATCAGCGCGGGCACGACCTGCGCCCCGTCGAGGCCGTCCAGGAGGTGGCGCTCGACGTCCTCGACCGCCGGCGAGAGGCGTTCGTGGGCGGCCCGCCCGCGGGCGCTCAGGGCCACGCGCACCCGTCGGCGGTCGGTCGGGTCGGTCTCCCGGTAGAGCGCCCCGAGCGCCGCGAGCCGGTCCACCACCCGGGTCAGCGTCGAGTCGTCGAGGCGGGTGTCGGCGACCAGGTCCCGCATCGCCTGGTCGCCGTGCTCGGCGAGCCGGCGCACGACGAGCCACTGCTCGACGCTCAGGCCCTCGGCGGCGGTGATCTCCCCGACCCGCCGGGCGACCTCGTCGAGGGCACGGGTGAGCGCCCCGACGAGCGACGGCTCCAGCGCGCGGGTCTCGGGCACCGTCACGGCCGTCCTCCATGGACACGGGTTGTGGGAACTTCCCGGATGGTGTGACCTTAGGCTCCGCTGGTCGATCCCACCCGGGAGCCGCCGATGGTGCCGAGCCTGTCGCGCGCGCAGTGGCGGGTCGCGATGGTGCTGCCCCTGCACGGCCCCGCCGGCCTGTTCGCGCCGTCCTGCGAGGCCGTCGTCGACGTCGCCGTCGCCGAGCTCAACGCCCGCGGCGGCATCCTCGGGCGGGAGGTCGTGACGGAGGTCCTCGACGGGGGCGGCCGGCCCGCCGAGGTCGCCGACCGTGTCCGGGAGCGCGTCGCCACCGGCACCGTCGACGCGGTGAGCGGGTGGCACATCTCCTCGGTCCGCGAGGCGCTGGTCCCCGTCCTCGCGGGCCGGGTGCCCTACGCCTACCCCTCGGTCTACGAGGGCGGCGAGGACCGTCCCGGGGTGTTCTGCTCCGGCGAGACGCCCGACGTCCAGATCGCCCCGGCCCTGCGGTGGCTGCGCGACGAGCTCGGGCTGCGCCGGTGGTTCGTCGTCGGCGACGACTACGTCTGGCCCCGCGTCTCCGCAGGGGCCGTCCGGCGCTACGCGCACGACCTCGGCCTCGACCTCGTCGGGCAGGACTTCGTCGAGCTCGGCGCGGCGGACATGGACCGGGTGGTGACCCGGGTCGAGCGGGCGACGTGCGACGGGGTGCTCATGCTGCTCGTCGGGCAGGACGCCGTGGAGTTCAACCGCGAGTTCGCCCGGCGGGGGCTGGCCGCGCGGCTCGCGCGCTTCAGCCCGCTGATGGAGGAGAACATGCTGTTGGCCAGCGGCGCCGACACCACGGCGAACCTCTTCGTGGCCTCGTCCTACTTCCGGTCGATGGCCACGAGCGCGGCGATGGACCTGCAGGACCGCTACCTCGGCGTCCACGGGGCCGGCGCCCCTGCACTCAGCAGCGCCGCCGAGAGCTGTCACGAGGGCCTGCACACCCTGGCGGCGCTGGCCCGCCGGGCCGGCACCGACCACCTCGACGCCTGGGATGCCGTCGCCGACGGGACCGCCTACGAGGGGCCGCGCGGCACCGTGGAGTTCCGCGGACGCACGGCGCGCCAGCGCGTCCACCTCGCGGTGGCGCAGGGCGTGGACTTCGACGTCCTGGCGTGCCTCTGACCGGGCCGCCGCTTGACAGCACCCCCGAGCAGTCTTCTCATGTGAGAACAACTGACGAGGAGGCTCACCATGCCCGAGGTCGTGTTCCGCGTGGACCAGTCGAAGTCGATGCGGGACCAGGACGTGCCCGGGCACAACCGCTGGCACCCCGACATCCCCGCCGCGGCCTCGGTCCGCCCCGGCGACGTCTTCCGCATCGAGTGCAAGGACTGGACCGACGGCCAGGTCCACAACGACGACTCCGCGAACGACATCCGGGACATGGTCCTCGACCACAACCACATGCTCTCCGGCCCGATCCACGTGGAGGGCGCCGAGCCGGGCGACCTGCTGGTCGTCGACTACCTCGACCTCGGGCCCGCGCACACCGCCGCACCCCGCGTGGGATCGCAGGCCGGTGAGGGCTGGGGCTACACCGGGATCTTCGCGAAGAGCAACGGCGGCGGCTTCCTCACCGACCACTTCCCCGACCCCGGCAAGGCCATCTGGGACTTCCAGGGCAAGTACGCGACGTCGCGTCACCTGCCGGGGGTGCGGATCGCCTCCAACGTCCACGCGGGCCTCGCCGGCTGCGCCCCGTCGGCGGAGCTGCTGGCGGTGTGGAACCGCCGCGAGCAGGCCCTCATCGACACCGACCCCGAGCGGGTGCCCCCGCTGGCCCTGCCCCCGCTGCCCGACCACGCGCTGCTCGGGACGATGAACGGGACCGACGCGGAGAGCGCCGCGCGCGAGGCGGCCCGCACGGTGCCCCCGCGCGAGCACGGCGGCAACGTCGACATCAAGAACCTGTCGATCGGCTCGCGGGTCCTCTACCCCGTCTACGTGCCCGGCGCGAAGTTCTCCATCGGCGACCTGCACTTCGCCCAGGGCGACGGCGAGATCAGCTTCTGCGGCGCGGTGGAGATGGGCGGCTACGTCGACGTCCACGTCGACCTCATCAAGGGCGGCGTCGACAAGTACAAGGCGACGATGCCGATCTTCCAGCCCGGCCG
>NZ_JBVPVA010000869.1:0-4030 GCF_055612215.1 Actinomycetospora sp.
CGGGCTCGGCGAGGGCGTCGCGCATGGTCGCCACCAGCTCGTCGTCGGACAGCTTCTTGAGGTCGACGCTGCGACCCAGCTCGTTCACGTCGATCTTCTCGGGCACGGCGTTCACTCCGGCATCGTCGTCGCGGATGGGGCAGCGGGTGCCCGGTACTCCCGGTCCCGCCAACGCTCGCTACTTTACGCACCAGTAGGTAAGTTGCAAGCGTGACCCCGACCGCGCGCCGCCGCCTCGCCCCCGAGGTGCGACGCCGCCAGGTGCTCGACGCGGCGATCGCGGTGTTCTCCGAGGAGGGCCTGCACGGCGCCTCGATGGACGCGATCGCGGCCCGGGCCGGGGTGTCGAAGCCGTTGGTCTACGCGCACGGCGGGACGAAGGACGAGCTGTTCGCCGCGTGCCTGGCCCGCGAGGCGGAGCGGCTCGTGACGACGATGACGACGGCGGTCGGCTCCGGGGACCCGGGCGCGGGTGACGACGGCGAGGCGCGCCTCTCCCGGGCCCTGCGCGCGTTCTTCCACGCGGTGACCACCCACCGGCAGGGCTGGACGGTGCTCTACCGGCAGGCCTCGACCGGGGAGTTCGCCGGGACGGTCGACGCCGCCCGGCGCCGGATCGTGCGGCGCGCGGCGGAGTTGCTCGCCCCGGAGCTCGGCGGGTCCGTCCGGGCCGCGGAGCCGGTCGCGCACACGCTGGTCGGTGCCGCGGAGGGACTCACCGACTGGTGGCTCGCGTCCGACCACCCCGCCACCGACGAGGCGCCGGCCGACGTCCTCGCCCGCATGCTCACCGCCGTCGTCTGGCCGGGCCTGGACGCGCTGCGCCGCGCCCCCTCCGGCGAGGAGACGCCCGTGCACCCGGCCGGCCCCGATCCGCGGGCATGAGCGTCTCCTCGACGCCCGCCCCCATCGCGGCGTATCCGCCCGTCTAGCTCCGGCGCTAGACGGGCGCAGACGACGCGATCGACGCGACACGCCGATCGCGGTTTCTCGCGATGTATCGGGCGATCACTAGAGAAGTCCATACGCTGCGAGGGAGACGACGCGGAGCGGGAGCTCGACCCGGGAGGTGCGCATGGACCCGGTCCGGAACCCGTTCGCCCCCGGCGCCGGCCAGCGTCCGCCCGAGCTGGCCGGACGCGACCGGGAGCTGCACGCGTTCGACGTCGTGCTCGAGCGGGTCGCGCGCGGGCGGCCCGAGCGCAGCCTGGTGCTGACCGGGCTGCGCGGGGTCGGCAAGACGGTGCTGCTGGGCGAGCTGCGCTCGATGGCGATCCGCGCCGGGTGGGGCGCCGGGAAGATCGAGGCCCGCCCCGAGGCCGACCTGCGCCGCCCGTTGTCCGCCGCCCTGCACCGCGCGGTCCGCGACCTCGCCGTCCGCCACCGCGCCCCGGACCGCGTCGAGGAGGTCCTCGGCGTCCTCAAGGCGTTCGCCCTGAAGGCGACCCCGTCCGACGCCAAGCTCAAGGACCGCTGGCAGCCGGGCATCGACGCGCCGCTGCAGACCGGCCGGGCCGACTCCGGCGACATCGAGATCGACCTCGTCGAACTGTTCGGGGTGGTGGCCGAGCTCGCCGGCGACGTCGGGGTCGGGGTCGCGCTGCTGATCGACGAGATGCAGGACCTCCGGGTCGACGACGTCTCGGCGCTCTGCGCGGCGTGCCACGAGCTCTCCCAGTCCGGGGCGCCGCTGGTCGTGGTCGGCGCCGGCCTGCCGCACCTGCCCGCCGTGCTCTCGGCCTCGAAGTCCTACTCCGAGCGGCTCTTCCGCTACGTGCGCATCGGCCAGCTCGACCGCGCCGACGCCGACTTCGCCCTCACCGCCCCGGCCGAGCGCGAGGACGCGAAGCTGACGCAGGAGGCGCTCGAGCTGCTCTACGAGGTCTCCGGCGGCTACCCGTACTTCGTGCAGGCCTACGGCAAGGCCGCCTGGGACGCGGCGGTGCAGAGCCCGATCGACGCCGAGGACGTGCGGGTCGCGGCGCCGGACGCGAGCGCCGAGCTCGCCGTCGGCTTCTTCGGCTCGCGCTACGAGCGCGCCACCCCCGCCGAGCGCGAGTACCTGCAGGGCATGGCCGAGCTCGCCGAGGGACGCGACGAGGCCGTGCTGACCTCGGCGCTGGCCAAGCACCTCGACAAACGGGCCTCCTCGCTCTCCCCGGCGCGGGACAGCCTGCTGCGCAAGGGCCTGGTGTTCTCGGCCGAGCGCGGCTGGATCGCGTTCACCGTGCCGCACTTCGGGCGGTTCCTGCTGGGTGGCCTGCGGCCTCGTGAGCAGTAGTCCGTGTCATAGGGCGGAGAACTGCTCACGAGGCGAAGCCACCTAGTCCGGACGAGTGAACCTCCAGGACGCGGTAACGAACGCCCGGGCCCGGACGACACCCATCACGAGCCCCGTGGCGCTGCCGGACCCCCGACCTGGCAGGGCCACGGGGCTTCTTCGTGTCCGGGATCGCCGGGCCCCGCGACCGGGAGGAGAACCGGCGGAGGGGGCGAACCGGGCGCCCCGTACGATTCCGGCGTGTCGGACCCCCGTCTGGAGATCCAGATGCTGCACGACCGCGTGCTCGTCTCGCCGACTCCCGGCGAGGGCGAGCGTCGCAGCACCGGTGGCATCGTGATCCCGGCGACCGCGTCGGTGTCGAAGCGGCTGGCCTGGGGCGAGGTCCACGGCACGGGCAACCACGTGCGCACGGTCAAGAACGGCGACCGGGTCCTCTACGGACCCGAGGACCACGCCGAGGTCGAGGTCGACGGCCGGACCTTCGTCGTCCTGCGGGAGCGCGACCTGCACGCCGTGGCGAGCGAGAACATCGAGCCGACGAGCGGGACGGGGCTCTACCTGTGACGACACCTCCGAGCGCGGAACCGGGGCGGCCCCCGGGCGGCACCACGACCGAGGGCGACCCGTTCGACGGGGACGCCACCCGGTCGATGGCCCCCGATCCCGGGCCGGACCCCGACACGGCGGCGACAGTGGCGCTGTCCCCCGTCGAGGGACCGGACGGGTCCGCGTCCGAGGGCGACGACCGACCCGGCGGCGGGCGGCGGCGCAGGCGGCTGCTGGTCGGCGGCGGGGCCCTGGTCGGCCTGCTCGCGCTGCTCTACGTCGTGGACCTCCTCGTCTCGGCGACCGACGTGCCGCGCGGTGTGACGGTGGCCGGGGTCGAGATCGGCGGCATGAACCGCCTCGCGGCCGAGAACGTGCTGCGCGGCGAGCTCGACCCGCGCGTCAGCCGCCCGATCACCCTCGTCGCGGGCAGCGGCCCGGGGGCGGCGACGACGGCCGTCGACCCGCGCGCGGCCGGGCTCGGCCTGGACATCGACGCCACCATCGACGAGGCCGGCGAGCAGCCGCTCAACCCGTTCACCCGGCTCGCGTCGTTCTTCTCCGACCGCGACGTCGCCCCGGTCAGCAAGGGCAACCCGATCGCGGTCGGCCAGGCGATCGACCGGGCCCGCCCCCAGCTCGACCGGCCCTCGGTGGAGGGCACGATCCGGTTCGACGGCGGCCGTCCGGTGCCCGTCCCGTCCACGCCCGGACAGGTCGTGGACGGCGCGGCGGCGCCCGGCGTCGTCCTCGACCACTGGCTGGACCCGGCGCCGGTCGCGCTGCCGGTGACGACGCAGCCGGTGTCGGTCACCCAGCAGGGCCTCGACGCCGCGATGCGCGACGTCGCGGTGCCCGCGGTGGCCGCGCCCGCCTACGTCGTCGGCACCGGCCGCAACGCGACGCTGAGCCCCACCGAGATCGGGTCGTTCCTCAAGTTCGACCCCGACGGCGCCGGCGGCCTGCGGCCGCGCGTCGACGTGCCGGCCGCGCAGGCCGTCGTCGACAAGGACCTCGCCTCGACCGAGGCCGAGCCGAAGGACGCCTCGTTCGCCTTCGAGGGCGCGGCCGCGACCGTGGTCCCGGCGGTCGTCGGCCGCCAGATCGACTACCCGAAGACCTTCACGGGCCTGGTGGACGCCCTGGCCCGGCCGGGCGACGCGGCCGCGCCGCCGACGTTCAGCCCGCCGCCCCCGCCGC
>NZ_JBVPVA010000920.1:0-8348 GCF_055612215.1 Actinomycetospora sp.
CCAGTTGTCGACCAGCGTCGCCTGCTCCTTGGGGAGCGAGAACACCAGCATCTCGCCGGCCTGCTCGTCCAGAGCGGCCGTGTGGATGTGGGTGGCGTGGTGCAGCCCGGACGCGAACTGCCAGGAGCCCGACAGGAGGTAGCCGCCCTCGACGGGGACCGCCCGGCCCGGCTTGGTGCCCTGCCCGGCCAGGCGCACGTCGCCGCCGTACGGGGCCGTCAGGTCCCGCCAGGCCTCCTCGCCGAGGTAGGCCGCCGTCGCCCCGGTGATCATCTCGACGGCCATGAACACCCACGCCGTCGACGCGTCGGCCCGCGCGAGCGTCTCCACCGCGGCGATCTGCTGGCGCGGGGTGAACTCGCGGCCGCCCAGCTCGCGGGGCGTGCCCACCGACCACGCCCCGCTGGCGGCCAGCGCCTCCTCGACGCGCGGGGTCAGCCGGCCACCGGCCTCGGAGCTCTCGGCCTCGGCGCGCAGGAGCGGGTCGAGCTCGACGAGGCGGGCCATCATCTCCTCGACCCCGTCGCCGGGGCGCAGAGCGCCGGACGTCGTCGAGCTGTCGGGGCGGGTGAGCTGCTCGGTCATGTCGTCTCCTCGATCCAGCGCAGGACCACCGCGAGCGTGTCGTCGGAGTTGGTCTCGTAGGTCAGGGCGTGGCCGTTGCCGGTCACCCCGTGGTCGGGCAGGTGGACGCGCTCGGCTGCGGCGCCCGCCGTCGTGAGCCAGGCGACGACGTCGTCGGCGAAGTCGGCGAACATCGACGCGCCGCCGGTCACGAGCGCGACCGGGAGGTCGGCGAGGGCCGGGACGCGCAGCGTCGCCGGGTCGGCGGCGCGGGCGTCCTCGGCCGAGGCCAGCGGCGGGTCGTAGGTCAGCGGCGCGGCCGTCAGCCCCCAGGACAGCGTGCCGATCCCGGGGAAGGTCGCGAAGGCGGGCCCGATCGGCTCGATCGCGACGAGCGCCCGCACGAGCCCGGGCCGCCGGTCGGCCAGCAGCCAGCCGTCCGGCCCGCCCGCGGAGTGGGTGACGACGACGGCGGGCCCGAGCAGGTCGAGCAGGGCGGCCAGCCGGTCGGCGTCCATGCGCTGCGACTCGGCCAGGTCGACCGGCAGCGACCCCAGCGGCGCGATCCAGCGGTCGGTCGCGGCCTCGTCGTCCCGCACTCAGCCGGCGGGCCGTGCGGGTGGCTGCTCGCCGACCGCCGCCCCGACCTGGTGCGGGCGCTCGTCGCGATCGAACCGATCGGCCCGGCGTTCGCGACGTTCCCCGGGATCGGCACGCTCGACTGGGGCCTCACCGCCGCGCCGCTGACCTACGACCCGCCGCGCGCGAGCGCCGCCGAGGCCCGCGCGGCCGACCCGACGACGCTGCGCGTCCCGGCCCTCGCCGACCTCCCGGTCGCGCTGGTGACCGGCGGCGCGTCGGTGTTCGCCGAGTTCGCCGACGACGTCGTGGCCTCGCTGACGACGGCGGGCGCCGCCGTCGAGCGGGTCCACCTGCCCGACCACGGCGTGACCGGCAACGGCCACGCCCTGACCTACGAGACCAACTCCGACGACACGCTCGCGGTGGTCCTGCGCTGGATCGAGGAGACGACATGACCGAGCAGCTCACCCGGCCCACGACCGACCGGGCCGAGGGTGCCCTCCGCCCCGGGGACGACGTCGACGCGATGATGACCCGCCTCGAGGGACTCGACCCGCTGCTCCGCGACGAGGCGGAGCGCTCCGAGGCCGGCGGGCGGCTCACTGCGCGGGTCGAGGAGGCCCTGCACGCGAGCGGCGTGTGGACCATCGGGACGCCGCGCGAGCTCGGTGGCGGCGAGTTCACCCCGCGCCAGCAGATCGCGGCGGTCGAGACGCTCGCCCGCGCCGACGCGTCGACCGCGTGGGTGGTCATGGCCGTGGAGATGATCACCGGGGCGACGGCGGCCTACCTCGGCGAGGACGCCTGGCGGGAGCTGACCGACCCGTACGGCGGGGACGTGCGCGCCGCCGGGCAGGGCACGAAGCCGGGCCGGGCGGTCGCCGTCGAGGGCGGCTACCTCGTGTCCGGCTCGTGGCAGTTCGCGTCCGGCCTGCACCACGCGACCCACATCCACACGGCCGCGCTCGACGAGCAGGCCGGCGAGATGCTGGTGTTCACGCTCCCCAAGGAGCAGGCGACGCTGGTCGACAACTGGGACGTCATGGGCCTGCGTGCCACCGGCAGCATCGACTACCACCTCGACGAGGTGTTCGTGCCGACCGAGTTCGTCTACTCCGGCCCGACGACGCAGCCGCGGATCGGCGGCGGGCTCTACCGGCTCGGCGTCGCCAACCTGGCCGGGATCGGGCACACCGGGTGGGCCCTCGGCGTCGCGCGGCGCCTGCTCGACGAGATGCAGGCCATCGCGGCGGCGAAGACCGGCACGCCGGGCGCCGGCGTCGACACCGCCGAGTTCCACGCCGACTACGCCCGCGCCGAGGCGTCCCTGCGCGCCGCCCGCGCCTGGAACATGGAGGTCTGGGCCGACAACGAGGCGATGCTCGACCGCGGGGAGACCCTGTCGACCGACCAGGAGACGCTGACCCGGCTCGCCCTGAACACCGCCACGTGGACCGCGCACGAGATCGGGCAGACCGTCTACCGCTGGGCCGGGACCGCGGCGCTGCGCGAGGGCCCGCTCAACCGGGTCTTCCGCGACCTCCACGGCGGGACCCAGCACATCACCTCCGGGCCGGGGGTGCTCCACGGGTGCGGACGGCGGCTCGCGGGGCTGGCCCCCGACGCGCAGTGGGTGTTCCTCAGCCTGGTCGGCTGACCCACGCCGGCCTCCTGTCACGGTCAGTCACTGAACGGACCGCATTGGTCCATTCGTTGCGGCTGAAGCCGGTTTCTTGTCACACTCGGTGCGCATCGTCGCGAGTGCCGACTGGGACGGGGGCCATCGATGACCGGGACGCGAACGCCTGCACCGGGCTTCGACGGCGGTCGGGCGGCCGCTCCCGGGGCGACGGGTGCGGGCATCCCTCCGTGGGATCCCGCGCACCTCGTCGCGCCCGGCCCGGCCGTCCCGGCGCCGCCCGGGCCCCCGGTCCGCCGGCGCCGCGCCCGGCCCGTCCTCATCGCGCTGGGCGTGCTCGCGCTGGTGCTGGTCAGGGCCCTCCCGCGGCTCGAGGCCCTGCTGCAGCAGACCCGCGCGGTCCTGCCGCCCGGCGCCGACCTGCGCCCCGGCCCGATCGCCCACTACGACTGCGGGACCGACCGCCAGTCGGTCTACGAGACCGTGACCGTCACTGGCGTCGCCCCCACTCCGGGCGAGGGCGAGCACCGCTGGGACGCCCTCGCCGGCCGCATCCAGCAGGACTGGGCCGCTCGCGGCTACGTGAAGTACGACGGCACCACCAGCGAGACCGGCTCCCCGCTGGCCGTCCAGTGGACCTGGCAGGTCGAGGACGAGGACGGCCACGGCGGCCCGGCCACGCGCCCGACCGGACACGGGTGGGACCTCGCCGTCACCGAGGCCGAGGACGATCTCACCGACGGCGTCATGCTCAGCGCCAACACCCCGTGCCTGTGGATCACCGGCCAACCACCGGCACACCGCTGAGCGGCGACCGCGTCACGGTGACGCGGTCGCGGCACAGGGCTGCGAGCTCCCGGCGTCCGCTCGCGCCGCCCGCACGTCTCAGTCGAGGAGGGCCCGCACCGCCTGGGCGTCGGGACAGGCCAGTGCCGCAGCAGCCACCTCGCGCGCGCGGTCGAGCTCGACCTCCCGCACGGCCTGCTTCACCGAGGCCACGGCGGCGGGGGCCACGCTGAGCTCGCGGACGCCGAGCCCGATCAGCAGCGCGACCGCCTGCTCGTCGCCGGCCACCTCCCCGCAGACCGCGACGAGCACGTCGTGGTCGGCCCGGGCGGCGCCGGCGACGGTCGCGGCGATGAGGGCGAGCACCCCCGGATCGAGCGGGTCGGCGAGCGCGGCGAGCTCGTCGTTGCCGCGCTCGACGGCCAGGGCGTACTGCGTGAGGTCGTTGGTGCCGATCGAGAGGAAGTCGACCAGCGGGGCGAACGCCGCGGCCTTGAGCGCGGCCGCCGGGATCTCGACCATGATCCCGACCCGCAGTGCGGCGGGGCGTCCCCGGCCGACGGTCCCGATCGCCTCGTCGAGGGCCCGCCGCGCCGCGACCAGCTCGTCGACCGTGGCCACCATCGGGACCATGACGTCGAGCGGGTGGTCGTGGGCGACCCGCACGATCGCCTGGAGCTGGTCGGCGAGCAGCTGCGGGTGCGCCAGCGCGAGCCGGAGTCCGCGCACCCCGAGGAACGGGTTGGCCTCCCGCGGCATCGACAGGTAGTCGAGGGGTTTGTCGCCGCCCACGTCGAGCGTGCGCAGCGTGGTGCGCCGTCCGTCCATGGCCTCGGCGATCGCCCGGTAGGCCGCCTCCTGCTCGTCGACGTCGGGCGCGGAGTCCCGCCCGAGGAAGCAGAACTCGGTGCGCACGAGGCCGGCGAGGTCCGCGCCCACGGCGTCGCGGGCGTCGCCGGCCGAGCCGAGGTTGGCGCCGACGAGCACCGTCGTGCCGTCCCGGGTCACCGCGGGCTCGCGCGCCCGCTCCAGCGCGCCGTCCAGGCGCCGACGACGGGCCGCGGCGCGCTCGCGGAAGACGCCGAGGGTCGCCGGGTCGGGGTCGATCACGACCTCCCCGGTGGATCCGTCGACGGCGAGCACCGCCGCCTCCCGGGCGCGCGCGGCCAGCACGGCGCCGACCCCGACGACGGCGGGCACACCCCGTCCCCGCAGCAGGATCGCGGCGTGCGCGGTGGGGCTGCCCCCGGCGAGCACGACCGCCGGCGTCCGGGCCGGGTCGAGGGCCGCGGCCGCAGCGGGCGTCAGGTCGTCGGCGACGACGATGCCGTCGGGCTCCGCGGCGCGTTCCACGACGCCGCCGAGCGCCCGCAGCACCTGGTCGCGCACGTCCCGGACGTCGCCGGCCCGGGCGCGCACGTACTCCTCGGCGGCGTCGGCGAGCGTCTGCTCGACCTCGTCGAGCACGTCCGCCCAGGCCCGGGCCGCGTCGGCGCCGGCATCGATGCGGGCACCGGTGTCCGCGAGCACGTCCGGGTCGTCGAGCAGCAGCAGCTGCGCGTCGAAGATCGCGGCCTCCGTCTCCCCGATCTCGCGCGCCGCCCGGTCCCGGACCCGCTGCAGGTGCTCGCGGACACCGGACCGGGCCTCGTCGAGGCGGCCGCGCTGCTCGGACGGGCTGCCGGGCCGGGCCGCCGGGACGGTCACGGCGGCCGTCTCGACCGCCCGGACCGGCCCGATCCCGATTCCGGGCGAGGCCGGGATCGGCCGTCCGGTCCACACCGGGGCCTCGGTGGGCGGCGGCGCCGGGGCGTCGTCGTGCTCCCCGAAGCCGTCGTCGGCGAGGTCGAGCAGGCGACGGACGGCGTCGGCGGCGTCGGCGCCCCGGGCGCGGACGGCCACGTCGTGCCCCTGCCGGGCGCCCAGGGTCGCGACCTTGGACAGGCTGGCGCCCGAGACCTCCGGTCCGTCGAGGGTGAGGTTGCGCAGCCGGACGTCCGCGTCGAGACCCCGCAACGCCTGGACGAGCAGGGCGGCCGGCCGCGCGTGCAGCCCGTGCGCGGGGCGCACCGTGAACACGCCGTGCTCCTCCGACGCCGACTCCTCCGACGCCGGCCCGTTCTCCCCCGGCTGCGCGTCGGACTCGCCCGGCCCCGACCCGTCCTGGCCCAGGTGGACGGTCTTCGCGTCGAGGGCGCGGGCCGCCTCGGCGGCGACCTCGGCCGCGGACGCCCCGCCGACCGCGGTGACCGCCGCGATGACGAGGCCCTCGACCAGCGGGGCCGCGCACAGCACGGCGCGCTCGCGGACGTCGTCGTCGACCAGCTCGAGGGCGAGCTCGGCGGAGAGCACCGCGCTGCCCAGGTCCATCAGCACGACCACGCCGTCGCCGTCGTCGGCGCGCGCGATCGCCTCGCTGATCGCCACGGCGTCGGTGCCGAACCCGCCGTCGTCGAGCCCGGCGGCGACCTCGATCGCGAGAGTGCCGCCGGCCAGCATCTCCCCGGCCAGGGCCTTCGCCGCCTCGCCGAGGGCCCGGCTGTGGGAGACGACGACGAGCCCGAGGGTCACGTCGCGTCCTGCTCCCCGAGTGCGGTCGCCGCCGCGGCGACGAGCAGGGCGGTCGACGTCGCGCCCGGGTCCTGGTGGCCCGCGCTCCGCTCCCCCAGGTAGCTCGCCCGCCCCTTGCGGGCCACCAGCGGCGTGGTGGCGTCCCGTCCCCCGTCGGCGGCGGCGGACGCGGCGCGCAGGGCCGGGCCCAGCGCCTCACCGTCGGCCAGCGCGGCGTCGAGCGCGTCCAGGGCCGGGCCGAGGGCGTCGACCATCGTCTTGTCGCCGGGCTCGGCCTTGCCGCGCGCGACCACGCCGTCGAGACCGGCCCGCAAGGCCTTGGCGAACGTTTCCGGGTCGAGCTCACCCGCCCCGGCGACCGGTGCCATCCGCAGGAACAACGTCCCGTAGAGCGGGCCGCTCGCGCCGCCGACCGAGCGGATCAGCACCATGCCGGTCTGCTTGAGCAGCGCGGCCGGGTCCGCGGCGGGCGTGGCCGTGAGGGCCTCGACGACCGCACTCATGCCCCGGTGCATGTTCGCGCCGTGGTCGGCGTCGCCGATCGCCGCGTCGAGCTCGGTCAGGTGGTCCCGCTGCTCGGCCACGGACGCGGCGAACGTCCGCAGCCAGCGCGTCAGGGCAGCGGCGTCGATGACGTCGAGCGCCGCCATCACATCCCCCAGCGCAGCCCGAGCGCGGCGACCGGGGCGTCCCAGAGCCGGAGCAGCTCGTCGTCGAAGCGCGTCAGGGTCACCGAGCAGCCCGCCATGTCCAGGCTCGTGACGTAGGGCCCGACGAGCGAGCGGACCGGTACGACGCCGGCCTGGTCCAGCAGGGCCGCGACCTCGGCGTACATCAGGTGCAGCTCGAGCATCGGGGTGGCGCCCATGCCGTTGACGAACACGAGCACGCCGTCGCCCGAGGTGAAGTCGACATCGGCCAGCAGCGGTTCGACGAGCATCCCGGCGATCTCCTTCGCCGAGGTGAGCGGGACGCGACGCCGGCCGGGCTCGCCGTGGATCCCGATGCCGATCTCGATCTCGTCCTCCGGCAGGTCGAAGGTGGGGGTGCCCTTCGCCGGCACGGTGCAGGAGGTCAGCGCCATCCCCATGCTGCGGGTGTTGTCGTTGACCCGGCGCGCGAGGTCGGCCAGCTCGGTGAGGCTCCGGCCCTGCTCGGCGGCCGCCCCGGTGATCTTCTCGACGGGCACGGCCGCCCCGGTCCCGCGCCGGCCTGCGGTGAAGAGGCTGTCCTGCACCGCGACGTCGTCGTTGATGACGACCGCCTGCACCTCGGTGTCGGTCTCCGCGGCGGCGAGCTCGGCGGCCATGTCGAAGTTCATGACGTCGCCGGTGTAGTTCCACACGAGGTGCAGCACCCCGGCGCCGCCGTCGACGTTCTTGGTCGCCTCCGCCATCTGGTCCGGGACCGGGGACGTGAACACCTCGCCCGCACCGACCGCGTCGAGCATCCCGGGCCCGATGAACCCCGCGTGCGCGGGCTCGTGCCCGGAGCCCCCGCCCGAGAGCAGGCCCACCTTCCCCGACACCGGGGCGTCGGCGCGGTAGATGATGCGGTGCTCGTGATCGACCCTCAGCTCCGGGTGGGCGCGCTCCACGCCGCGCAGGGATTCCGCGACGAGGTCGGCCGGGTCGTTGAGAAGCTTCTTCATCGAACGCTCCTGGGACGGGGAGCCCGGTGGTGGAGCTCCGCTACGGCACTGATTGCACTCCGTCGGGGCGCGGTCGGGGAACCCCCGGTGAGGAGGCCGGCCCGACCGGACCGCGACCCGCAGGGCGAAGCCCTCCCGCGCAACCGCGTCACGGTGACGCGGTTGCGCGAGAATCGATCGGGCCCGCGACGCGGCGACGTCCCGGGTCCTCGGGTCAGCCCCGCGTCGTCAGCGCTCGGGCCGCGCAGGTGATCAGCTCCGCGACCGCGGCCTGCGGGAGGGCGGTGGAATCGCACACCAGGTGGTAGAGCCCGGCGTCGTCGGGATCGCAGCGGTAGAACCGCCGGACGTACGCGGCGCGGGCCCGGTCGGCGTCGGCCATCTCCCGCTGCGCCGTGGCCGAGTCGATGCCGCGCGACGCCATCGCGTGGCGCAGCCGGCGGTCGCGTGGGCCGCGCAGCCGCACGTGGAGCGTGCCCGGCCGATCGCGCAGCACCACCGCGGCAGCGCGCCCGAGGATCACCGCGCCGGTGCTGTCGGCCAGCTCGCGGATGA
>NZ_JBVPVA010000945.1:0-1558 GCF_055612215.1 Actinomycetospora sp.
TCGTCGGCCCGCCGGGGCACCCAGCCGTGGGTGGTGTCCCAGGTCCGAGGCACGTATCCGGCCGTCTCCAGCCCGGCCACCACGCGGCCGACGCCCGTGCCGAACCGGGCCAGGTGACGGTCCTCGAGCTCGAGCATCAGCACCGGCCGGAAGGCGGCCAGCGTGCCGCGCGCGCCGGCCAGCAGGCGGGCCTCCGCCCCCTCGATGTCGACCTTGACGACGTCGAGGCGCCCGAGGCCGAGCGCCCCGACGAGGTCGTCGACGGTCGTCACCGCGACCGGCACGTCCTCGTGGCGCCCGAACTCGGCGTTCGACCCGAGCCCGCTCGCACCCGTCGTCAGGAATGCGCGGCCGTGGACCGGGAGCAGCCGGCGGCGGGGCAGGGCGAGCACCCCGCCGCCCGCGGCGTCCCCGAGCGCGACCCGGTGGACCGTGACGTTGCCGGCGCGCAGCAGCCGGCGGGTGGTGTCGACGAACGTCGAGGGCCCGGGCTGTGGCTCGACGGCGTGGACGTGCCCGGCGGGGCCGACGAGCCCCGCCAGCGCCCAGGTGTAGAGGCCGTACTCGGCGCCCACGTCGAGGCACACGGCGCCGGGCCCGACGTGCTCGGCCAGGCCCGCGACCTCGTCCTCGAGGAACCACGTCCGCGGCGCCGCGAAGCGCAGCAGACGGCTCAGCGGCCCGGCCGGCCCGATCCCGGCCCGCTCGTCGACCGCCTGCTCCACTGGCTGCCCCTCCACCGCCGCCCGGTGGTGCACCCGGCGCGCGCGGGGAGAGTAGTGGGCTGGCCCGCAGGCCCGAACGGCCGCCCGGGACCGGGCGTCGGACGACGGGTGGTTTCCCGTGGAACGACCCCGGCCGCCGGGATCAGACGTCGAGGAAGCGGACGTCCTTGGCGTTGCGGGTGATGAACGAGCGGCGCGACTCGACGTCCTCGCCCATGAGCACGCTGAACAGCTCGTCGGCCGTGGCGGCGTCGTCGAGGGTGACCTGCATCAGCATGCGGGTCGCCGGGTCCATCGTGGTCTCCCACAGCTCCTTGGCGTTCATCTCGCCGAGGCCCTTGTACCGCTGGACGCCGTCGTCCTTGTTGATCTTCTTGCCCGCCGCCCGGCCGGCCTCGAGGAGCCCGTCGCGCTCGCGGTCGGAGTAGGCGAACTCCGGCTCGGTGTTCCGGCCGCTCCACTTGATCTTGTAGAGCGGCGGGCACGCGAGGTAGACGTGGCCGTGCTCCACCAGTGGCCGCATGAAGCGGAAGAGCAGGGTGAGCAGCAGCGTCCGGATGTGCTGGCCGTCGACGTCGGCGTCGGCCATCAGCACGATCTTGTGGTACCGCAGCTTCGTGAGGTCGAACTCGTCGTGGATGCCGGTGCCGAGGGCGGTGATGATCGACTGGACCTCGTTGTTCTTGAGGACCCGGTCGATGCGCGCCTTCTCGACGTTGATGATCTTGCCGCGGATCGGCAGGATCGCCTGGAACATCGAGTCGCGCCCGGACTTCGCGGAGCCGCCCGCGGAGTCGCCCTCGACGATGTAGACCTCGGTGCGCGTGGCGTCG
>NZ_JBVPVA010001073.1:0-5253 GCF_055612215.1 Actinomycetospora sp.
TCGACGCTCACGGCTCCGAGGTCGTGGGTGTGCGCGTGCCCGCCGAGCCGGTCCTCCGCCTCGAACAGCGTGACGTCGTGCTCGCGCTGCAGGACGTAGGCCGCGGTCAGTCCGGAGACGCCCGCCCCGACGACGGCGACACGGTCACGAGGCACGGTCGGGCTCCTTGCGCAGGCGGGCTACAGCGGGACGGCCAGCCCCTCGGGAGCGCCGGCCGCCATGGCGTTCGCGACGGCCTCGTCGAACGGTTCGAGTCCCAGCGCGCCGAGGGTGAACCGTGCGACCAGACCGTGCCACTCCCCCGCCCGGCGCAGCATCGCGTGCCCGTCGCCGTGCACGTCGAAGCGGGCGACGCGGTCGCTGATCCGCGCGACCCGCGTCGCGAACGCCAACGACGCCCGCGGATCGGTCATGCGCTCGCGGTCGCCGTGCGCGATCAGCAGGGTCTGCCCCCGCAGGTGGTCGGTCGGCTCGTTCCCGCCGAGCCACGGCGCGAGGGCTGCGACCCCGACGACGTTCGGGTCCCCGCCCGCCCGCAGCGCCGCCCGCGCGCCCATGGAGTGCCCGACGAGGACGACGCGGACGTCGTCGCCGTGCCGGCGGCGCACGTCGTCGAGGGCCCAACGGGCGTCGCGGACCGGGTCGAGATCGGGCTCGTTCCACCCCCGCACCCGGTAGCGCAGCAGGGACGTCTCCACCCCGCGGGGCGCGCCGCTCCGCGCGATCGCCTGGCCGAACGGGACCATCCGCACGTGGGAGAGCAGGAAGCCGCCGGCGTCCTGGTGGCCGTCGGGGCGCCCGCCGTGCAGCACGAGCGCCACGCCCGCGGTGCCGCTGCCGTGCGGGATCGCGGGCTCGAGGCGGGGCAGCGTCGTGGTGGAGCTCGACCGGAGGAAGGGCAGGGTCACGGATCCATGGTGCGTGCGCCGCGCCGCCGACGTCGGGTCGCGGGCCGCGGTGTCGTCGGGGTCACGGCCGGACCGCGGTGGCACAGTGCGCCCGAACCGCTCCCCGCGCCCCGACGAAGGTCCGGCGAGGACACCGCCGACTCCGGGCCGCGCCCGGGAAGGGACTCCACACATGAAGGCCGGCGACCACGCCCCCGACTTCACCCTCTCCGACGACCAGGGGCGCGAGCGCACCCTCTCGGGCCTGCTCGCCGACGGTCCGGTGGTCCTGTTCTTCTACCCGCTGGCCTCCTCCGGGGGCTGCACGCAGGAGAGCTGCCACTTCCGCGACCTGGCCGCGGAGTTCGCCGAGGTCGGCGCCCAGCGCGTCGGCATCAGCGCGGACTCGGTGGAGAAGCAGCGCACGTTCTCCGAGAACAACGCGTTCGACTACCCGCTGCTCTCGGACCCGAAGGGCGTCGTCGCGAAGCAGTTCGACGCCAAGCGGTCCTGGCTGCCGGCGCTGCCGGTCAAGCGCAAGACGTTCGTCATCGACACCGACCGCACGGTGCTCGAGGTCATCTCGAGCGAGATGCGCTTCGACGAGCACGCGGACAACGCGCTCGCCGTACTGCGCGAGCGGGCGGCGGCGTAGCACCTCACCATTCGGGCGCGTGGGCGATCGAGTCGACCGCGATCCGGATGATCAGCCTGGTCCGGCCCGGCCCCCCGAAGGCCGGGTACGGCCGGCCCAGGTAGCGCTGGGAGAGCTCCTCGATGTGCTCGGCGCCGCCCTCGGTGGTCGTCTCCACGACGTGGCCGCGCACGCCCCAGTACCGCGCGGGCTGGTCGGGGTCCGCGACGTTGACCGCCACCCGCGGGTCGCGGGCGACGTTGCGGGCCTTCTGCATGCCCTCGACGACGTTGACGACGATGTGCTGGCCGTCGGTGTCGACCCAGGTCTCGGTGAGCTGCGGGGACCCGTCGGGCATGACGGTCGCGACGAAGCAGGGGGCGGGGCGGCGCAGCAGCGCCACCAGCCCCTCGGGGAGCGTGACGGACACGGGGTGGGTTCTCCTCAGGTGGCGCGGGCCGGGGCGGAGCCGGGCGGCAGGGGGAAGAAGCCGGACGTCCGCTCGACGTACTCGGGGTAGCCCGGACGCGAGGACATCGACTTCTCGGTGAGCTCCTTGCCGGTGACCCCGATGAGCAGGTAGCTCATCAGCACCGGCCCGACGATCGTGACCAGCCCGGCCGGGTGCCCGCAGGCGACGACGAAGATGCCCCACCAGACGCAGAAGTCGCCGAAGTAGTTCGGGTGGCGGGTGTAGCGCCAGAGCCCGGAGTCCAGGACCGTGCCCTTGTTCTCCGGCTTCGCCTTAAAGCGCGCCAGCTGGGCGTCGCCGACGGACTCGAACACGAACCCGACGAGCCAGATCACGGCCCCGATGACGAGGACCGCCGTGACGGTGGAGGTGCGCACCATCGCCGCGAGGACGGGCAGCACGACGACGACCATCACGCCCATCTGCGGCACGTAGACCTTGCGCAGGACGTGGGCGGTCACCGCGCCGGGCGGGTGGTCGTCGCCCAGCATCTCGGCGTAGCGCGGGTCCTCGCCCTTGCCGTGGTTGCGCCACGCGATGTAGATCGCGAGCCGCAGGCCCCAGACCACGGGCAGCACCAGCGCGACGAGGCGCACCAGGTCGTTCCCGACGCCGAGCAGCCCTGAGGTCACGTAGGCCGCGACCGCCACGAGGACGAAGCCCAGGCCCCAGGTCACGTCGACGACGCTGTGCCGACCCACCGCGCGCGCGACCACGAGGGTGGCGGCGAAGGCCACGACGACGACGGCGACGGCGACCGCCAGCAGGATGCCGGCGGCCGCCCAGTCGAAGCTCATGAGGCCGGAGTATCCGCGCCGATCGCCTCGGCGGCGCCGGAGCGTGCCGCGGGCTCGAACGACGCGCGCGTCGCCGGCATCCCGGAGCGGCCCGTCGCCGTGGGCCGGGCCAGCAGGATCTGGTCGACGCCCATCCGGTTCTCCTCGAACGCCAGCGCGGCGCCGACGAGGTAGAGCCGCCACATCCGCGCGCCCCGCTCCCCCGCCAGCGCGACCGCGCGGTCCCAGTTCGCCTCCAGCGTGGCGATCCAGGCCCGGCACGTCGGCACGTAGTGCTCCCGCATGACGTGGACGTCGCGGACCTCGAGCCCGGCGCGCTGGAGCAGCGTGAGCGTGTCGCCCACCGGCCGCATGACCATGTCCGGGGTCACGTAGGTCTCGATGAACGCCCCGCCGCCGGGGTGGTCGCCGGGCCGGCGCGACATCTGCTGCACGAGCGCGCGGCCGCCGGGGTGCACCGCCCCGAACAGCGTCGCGGCGAACGTCGGGTAGTTCCCGTCGCCGACGTGCTCGCCCATCTCGATGCTCGACACCGCGTCGAACGAGCCGTACTCCTCGACCTGTGCGGCGATGTCGCGGTAGTCGACGAGGTCGACCTGGACGCGGTCGGCGAGACCCTCGGCGCGGATGCGCTGGTTGACGTGGTCGCGCTGCTCGACGGCGATCGTCACCCCGCGCACGTGGGCGCCGTAGTGCTTGGCCGCGTGGATGGGCAGCGAGCCCCAGCCGCACCCGACGTCGAGCAGCGTCGAGCCCGGCCGCAGGTCCAGCTTGCGGCAGATCATGTCGAGCTTGGCGTCCTGGGCGGCCACCAGGTTCTCCGTGGTGGGCGGGGCGGCGAGGTCGGTCCAGTAGCCCGACGAGTAGGCCATGCTCTCGTCGAGGATCAGCTCGTAGAAGTCGTTGCCGGCGTCGTAGTGGTGGGCGATGACGGCGCGGTCGCGCCGCTTGGAGTGCAGGCGCGCGAACCGCGGGAGGGTGATCGCCTCGGGCGGCGGCGCCGGCTTCGGGCCCAGCAGGCCGAGCCGGGCCGCGGTTCCGACGAGGCCCGGCAGCTCGCCCGGCCGCGGCCGCCGGGTCGTGATCGCGCCGTCCCGGAAGAGGCCCCACATCGCGGCGAGGCCCGCACCGAGGTCGCCGTCGACGTCCAGGTCACCGGACACGTAGGCGTGCGCGAGCCCCATCTCGCCCGGCTGCCACAGGAGGCGCCGCAGGGCCCGGCGGTGGTTGATCACGACGACGGGTGCGCCGGAGTCGGCCGGCGCGCCGGCCTCGCTGCCGTCCCAGGCGCGGATGCGGACCGGGAGTCCGGTGTCCCCGTGTCCGCCGCGCTTCGTCTCCCCCTCGCCGGGTCGAGCGCCGCTGCGCTTCGTCTCCACGAACGCCCCGATCGCCCGCGCCACCCGTGCTGCTGCCTGACCCATGTCCCGACGATCGCCCTCGGCGCCCGAACGGTTCGACGGGGGCGGCCCGGGTCACGACCCCTGCGGAGATCACCGGGACGCCACGGCTCCGCACGCGCCCGGTCCGGGATCACAGGGTCCTGATGATCATGACGTGGCCCCGCCCGGGGTAACTACTCATGCGGGCGGGGCGGACGGCACGACATGATCCGGGGCATGAGCTCACGGCCCGACGACGCGACCGGCCCCTCCCCGCTCGCGGCGCCGCCCCCGGACCCGGCGACGACGGCCGAGGTGACGACCGAGGTGAAGGCCCCGGTGAAGGCCGAGGTGCCGGCCGGGGACCCGCCCTCGCTGCGCGCCCACCCCCGGGTCCGCCGGATCACCCAGGGGCACGACGCACGCCCGCCGGGCCGGGCGATGCGGCTGTGGCGCAAGCTGGCGATCTGGGTGCTCTACCCCCGCCTCGACCGCGGCTTCGGCTACGGGTTCGCGATCGATCTGCTCTGGCCGATCCTCATGGCCGTGGCGCGCTGGGACTACCGCGGCGGGCGGCACGTCCCGGCCTCGGGCGGGGCGCTGCTGGCGGTCAACCACCTCACGCACGTCGACCCGATCGTGCTGGTGTCCTACTGCATGGCCCAGGGGCGGGTGCCGCGGTTCCTCGCGATGAAGGAGCTCTGGGGCATGCGCGTCGTCGGTGCGCCGCTGCGCGGCGGGCGGCACATCCCGGTGGACCGCAAGGCCTCGGGCATCGAGGCCTACCGGGCCGCGGTGGACTCGGTGAAGCGCGGGGAGCTCGTCGTCGTCTACCCCGAGGGCGGGTTCCCGTACGAGTCCGACGGCTGGCCGCAGAAGGCCCACACCGGCATCGCGCGCATGGCGCTGGCGACCGGCGTGCCGGTGATCCCCGTGGGGCAGTGGGGGTCGAACCACCTGCTCCCGCCGACGGCGAAGGTCGGCACGCTGATCCCCCGCGCCACGCTGCGGGTCCTGGCCGGCGAGCCCGTCGACCTCTCCGACCTGGTCGGCAAGCAGGGGCAGCGCACGGCCCTCCAGG
>NZ_JBVPVA010000017.1:0-6049 GCF_055612215.1 Actinomycetospora sp.
GATCGTGTCCACGATCGCCCGGGGCCACGACGGCGTGGCCCGAGCGGCCAACCGGCCGGAGGGCGGGGCGATCGTGGAGATCGAGCTGCCGGTACCGGCCGGGGCCGCGGAGCGCGAGGGCGGTGCCCCCGCGCCGCCGGCCGCCGCCGCCACCGCGCGCGGCCCTCACCCGGGCTGAGCACCCCGGTCGCCCGCCGGTGCTCAGAGGGAGTGCGCGGAGTCCGCCTCGGTGGGGGTCTCGACGACACGACCCGGACGGGAGTCGTGGAGGTGGGCGACAGCGGCGTGGTGGATGATCTCGGCGGGGTCCGGGCGGGGCGGACCGCTGCGCCGGCCCGACTCGTCGGAGCAGGCGAGGGGCTCGAGCATGGCGGGCGCGGTCTCGACGATCGTCGCGCGCCCGGGCCGGGCGTGGGCCGCCCGCACGAGCTGGTCGGTCATCGAGGCGTGCGGTGCGAGGACCAGGTCGACGTCGGGGTGCCACCAGAGCGGGTGCACCGCGGGCCCGGTGAGATAGCTGATCGCCGGCGCCCGGAGCGCGCCGCTCCGTCGCAGGCGGCCGAGCAGTTGACCGACCAGCGGATGGGTGGACACCACCGCGTCCGGCGGGTCGCCGATCAGCTCGACGGTGCCCGCGGCGAGCCGATCGAGGGCCATCGAGGTGGCCCTGCCGCCCACCCCGCGCGCACAGGAGCGCAGCAGCCGGCGACGGGCCGGCGGGGTGCGGCGCATCCCGAGGACGGAGAGGCTGCGCAGCGCCGGGCCGACACCCGCGGGCAGGAGCCGCAGCGCGTCGGGGCGGTCGACCCACCAGCCCCGCGCGAGGAGACGCCGGCCGAGCTCGGCCGCAGGACCGTCGTGACCGGCGCCCACCGACACGGAGATGATCACGACCCGCCCGTCCCCCGGAGCGGATGCGTGCTGCGGGCGGAGCCGACGGCCACCGGCGTCGTACGGCCCGCCCGGGCTCGGTACGTTCATCGGCCGTCACGGCGAGCAGCGCCGGACCGGGAGGGTCGCACGTCCTCGGGAGGGTCCTCGGCGCTGGCGGGTACCGGGGTCATGGCGGCACTGTCGGCCGTCCCCGATGTGGCGACGATGAGAAGTCGCGCGCGCCGACCACGGGCGGTGCGGGCGTCCCGGTCAGACCGGGGCGAGCCACCGGGCCAGCTCGCTCGGGCACTCGGTCATCACCCCGCCGGCGCCGTTGGCCCAGACCAGCCGACTCGACGAGCCCTCGTCGCGCAACCGCATCTCCACCACGACCCAGTCGCCGTCCGGGTCCCGCAGCTTCACGTGGTAGCTCCGGCCGCCCGAGCGGTTCGACCACCAGGTCCTCGTCACGGCCCAGTGACGGGTCAGCAGGGCGAACCACACCAGCTCACCCGGACCGGAGCGGCACTCGGCGAGCTGCTCCTCGACGTCGTCGGCGGCGTCGGTGCCCGTGTACTCGCCGTGCGCCCCGTGCGCGCCGCCGACCACTGCCCGTGGCCGGGAACGTGCGCCACGGCCGGTCGGGGCGGGCCCGCGCCCAGCACCGCTCCCCGGGGTGGACGGCCCGGGGCCCGCGCCGGATGCCGGGTCGGCCGGGATGCTGCGGGTCGACGTGGACGCGGCACCTCGGAGGTGCTGGAGCCACTCCACCACGCCGGGCCGCAGCGTCGGGTCGACGCTGAACCCGGCGAGGATCTGCTCGACCTGGGCGGGTGGGGTGTTGACGAGGAACGGGTGGCCGAACAGCTGTGCGGCGATCTGCGCTTCGTCCAGGGGCGGCGGTGTGCCCACCAGCGTGAAGAAGGCCAGCGCCGCGAAGCTGTAGCGGTCGGCCGCCGGGGTGTACTCCCCCCGGCTCCAGACCTCCGGCGCGGCGAACCCGGGGGTGCCGGCCGCGGCCTGCGTGCGGTGCGGGGCGAGCCGGACCAGCCCGAAATCGACCAGGATGGCCCGGCCGTCGTCGCCGACCATGACGTTGCCCGGCGAGAGGTCGCCGTGGACCACGGCGCGACCCGACGGCGTCGCGCGCCCGGTGTGGAGCATCTCCAGGGCGTCGGCGACCTGCTCGAGCAGTCGCAGCCCGCGCACCGTGCCCTCGCGCCCGTCGTGCAGCAACAGCCAGTCGCGCATCGGCAGACCCGTCACCCAGTTCATCACCAGGTACAGCGCGCGGTCGGGAGCGTCGGTGTCGAGGCTGCGGGTCCCTCCGGCGTCCGGATGCGGCGGGGCGCCCTCGAAGTACTCGCGAACGCCGATCACCGAGGGGTGGGTGACGAAGCGCAGCAGCTCGGCCTGCTCGGCCCAGCGTGCGCTGATGCGGGCCAGGTCGTCGTGGTGCTGGGGATGCAGCACCTTCACCGCGACGGCCTCGGACTCCCCGGCGAGGTCGACCTCCGCGCGCCACAGCGACGCCTCGCCCCCGGACCCCTCCAGGCGGACCAACCGGTACTTGTCCGGTCGCTCCACCGGGCCCACGCACAGTTCCCGGCCCATCGCAGACCCCTCACCTCAGCCGACCCCTCGACGATAGGCCGACGACGGGACCGCACCGGCGACGATCAGCACGATTCCGTCGGCGAGAACGGCGAGACACCAGCCCGCGAGCACGTCGCTCGGGTAGTGAACGGCCACGACGAGCCGCGATCCGGCGATCACCACGGCGACGAGCACCGCGATCAGGGCGACGACCGGCCGCCCACGGACCGGCCCGACGAGGACGACGACGAGCAGCAGGGCCCCCGCGGACCACAGCGCATGACCGGAGGGGAACGACAGTCCGTGCGCCGGCATGGCGTGCCACACCGTCGGTGGCCGCGGGCGGGCCACGACCGCCTTCACGCCGTTGTCGAACAGGGTGAGCAGCGCGACGGCGGCCCCGCTGAGGGCGACCGGCGCCCACGACCGCGCCCGCCACCCGACCACCCCCGTGACGACCACGAGGACCGCGATCATCACCGCCGGCTGGCCGACCGTGCTCGCCACCACCGCCGTCGTCACCGATGCGGCGGGACGGACCGCCACGATCCACCCGACCACCAGCGGATCCACCGACGCGAGCAGGGACCCCGTGACCACCCCGGCCCACAGCACCGCGAGGACCACGACGGCGAGCGCCATCGCGGCCACCGTCGGGCCGGGGCGGGGCAGGACCAGGGCGGGTCGGGACACGACGGCTCAGCCTCCAGGCGGGTGGGTGTGATGCCGATGAGAAGCGGATCAGGTCGCGGCCGAGGCACCCACCAGGGCGCCGCGAGGGCGCACCGGAGTGTGCGGGACCACCTCGGGTCGACGGCGGCGTGCGTCGAAGGCCCGCATCAGGGTCCGGTGCGCCGGGCGCTCGACCCAGTACGTCATCGCGGCACCGAGCAGCACCGCCTGGATCACCATCGCCACCGTCTGCACGCCGGGACCGGCCCCGAACCATTCCTGCAGGCGCAGCATGAGCACGTAGCCCAGGGTCTGGTGGACCAGGTACACCCCGTAGGAGATCCCGGCGAGCCGCCGGGCGGCCCGCGCGACCGCGAGGGGTGGTGCGACGCCGACCGCCTGCAGGCGCGCGGCGAGCACGAGCGCGACGACGCCGAGTCCGACCCCGAGCACGGACCAGGGGTCGGTGACCAGCCCGGCCGTGGGCGACCAGGATCCGTTCTGGACGACGTGCGCGGCGACGCAGCAGGCGAGCAGGGCCAGGCCGTGGCCGCGCCGCAGCCGCCGGGTGCTCACCATGTACGCCGCGACGCCGGCGACGAAGAGGTGCCACCGGTAGAGCCCGAGGCCGTCGACGACCGAGTCGTAGAGCCCGCCTGCGGTCTGGGCCAGCGGCCACTGCACCAGCGGGACCAGGACCGCGGCCCACAGCAGCACCCGCAGGTGGCGGCCGCGCCCGAACCGGGTGCGGCGCAGCCACGGCGCGACGGTGAACGCCGCCAGTTGCACGGGCAGCGTCCAGTACGAGCCGTCGACGTAGTCCCAGTGGTGGTAGCCGTTCCAGTTCCAGAGCATCGCCAGGTTGGCGACCAGGTCGCCGATGCCCACGCGGTACATGCCCGCCGGAGCGAGCCAGTCCAGGGCGAGGGTCGCGGCGAGAGTCCCGACGACGAAGCCGGGCAGCAGTCGGACGACCCGCGAGAACCACCAGCGCGCCGTGGCCCGGGCCGGGTCGGCCAGCGAGCTCGCCACGAGGTGCGCGGAGAGCACCAGCAGGAGGCTCGCCCCGATCTGGTGGCCGAACACGAACTGCCGCGCGACGAACTGCGGGTAGGCCCGGGGACCGATGGAGGTGGAGTGGTAGAGCACGACCATCAGCAGGGAGGCCACGCGCAGCAGGTCCATCCACGGGTTGCGGCGGCCGGTCACGGGGCACCGACCCGGCTCGTGGCCCAGTGCTGCAGGATCGTCGAGGCCGCCTGGGCACCGAGCGAGCCGTCGACGACGTCGAAGGCGTGGTCGGCGAAGGGGATCGTGACCAGCGTGGCGTCCACGCCCGTGGCGCGGGCCGCGGTCACGAAGCGCTGCAGTCCCGGCAGGGGCACCAGGCTGTCGCGCCCGGCGGCGAGCACCAGCGTGGGCGGCGCCTGCGGCGTCAGCGCCGCCGTACCCGAGACCGCCCGGTAGCGGTCGGGAACCTCGGTCGGGCTCCCGCCGGTGTAGGTGGCGGCGAGCCAGCGGGCGTCGAACTGCGGGACCGGTGAGCGGGCACCGTGCTCGTAGCCGTCGACGAGGTCGACCGCCGGGTACTCGACGGCGACGGCCCGCGGTGTCGGCACGGGTGAGCCGCACGACGAGGCCTGGGTGCCGGAGGCGGCGTGGTAGGCCACCGACACCGCGAGCTGGCCGCCGGCCGAGTCGCCCCCGAGCACGATCCGGGAGGGGTCGCCGCCCAGCGGGGCGGCGTCGGCGACGACGTGACCCAGCGCGCAGGCGACCTCGGGTCCGGCCCGGTCCCAGGTCGGGCGCCCAAGCCCGTCGAGGCCGTACTCGACGCTGACGACCAGCCAGCCGCGGTCGGCCCAGTGGCTCAGCGCCGCGGCCGGGCCGAGGTCGGAGCCACCGACCCAGCCGCCCCCGTGCACCCAGACCAGGACCGGCGCCGCGGCGGACGCGGTTCCCGGGACGGGGCGCCAGATCGACAGGTGCAGCGGAGCGCCCTCGGAGCTCGTCGTGAACACCGGGCGCAGGTCGGGCGGTCGCGGTGTGCGGTGGAGAACGCCGACCGCGCGCAGCGGGTCGACCGCGCCGCCGGCGCGCAGCGTGGTCGTGACCACCTCCCCGAGGGGAACGGCGATCGCGAGCAGGGCGGCGACGGCGAGCACGACCACCGCTCCCCCGGCGAGCGCCCACCCCGCACGGTGCCGCAGCGTGGCGAACAGCCACGCGGACAGCACAACGCCTCCGAGCGCGACGAGGCCGATCACGGGCCCCCACACCGGCACGAGGAGCGGCGTCGGTGGCACGAGCCCGGTGACGGTGCGACCGGGCCGCCAGGCCTCGTCGGCGACGACGAGGACGAGGCCGGCAACGCCGGTCAGGACCGCCAGGGCGAGACCGTCGGTGGGTCGGGCCGGGCGGGGACCGGTCCTCCCGGGCGTCCGGGTCCCCGTCACCGGGGGCCCGCGGGCGCTGCCGCCGGACGGGTGTCCCGACGGGTGCGGAGCCGGACGGCGCGCTGCACCACGGCGGTGCCCGTCCGCCAGGCGACGATCCCCACCGCGAGCCCCAGGACGACCAGGACGGCCGGGGGGACCCCGACGCCGAGCAGCGGCAGCAGGGCGAAGTGGGTGAGGTAGATGCCCAGCGAGGCTCCCGCGACGGCCGTGACCGGGGCGACGAGCGCCCGGGGCACCGGGATCCGGTCGACGAAGAGCAGGACGAGCAGCCCGACGAGCACGATCGCGGCGTGCCCGTACGCGGACCCGAAGAACGGGGGCACCAACAGCAGGGCGGCCGCCACGGCCACCACGCGCTGCGGGACCGTGACCGCGCGGTGGAGCAGCCAGCCGAGGACGAAGAGCCACATCACCAGGTGCGTGCTGTAGAGGTCCGAGGGCACCGTCCG
>NZ_JBVPVA010000057.1:0-1795 GCF_055612215.1 Actinomycetospora sp.
GTCACCGCGCCGTAGTCGCCCGAGGCCGCCTGGGTCGCGAACGGGAACCCGTGGATGTCGACGTCGGGCTCGGTGGCCAGCTTGAGCTGCGACTGCAGCTGCGTGGCCACCCGGTCCTCGGCGATCCAGCGCGCCCCGAAATCGGCGCCCACGATCAGCACGACGAGCACGAGCAGCGTGATCAGGAATCCCCGCATCGCCGCCCATCCTGCGCCATGCCACCGGGCCCGCCGTCGGGCCCCGGGGTCTACCGCGCGAAGTGGCGGCTGATGACGAGGCGCTGGATCTGGTTGGTGCCCTCGAAGATCTGCATGATCTTGGCCTCGCGCATGTAGCGCTCGACCGGGAAGTCGCGGGTGTAGCCGTAGCCGCCGAACACCTGGACGGCGTCGGTGGTGACCTTCATGGCGGCGTCGGTCGCGACGAGCTTCGCGACGCTGGCCTGGCGGCTGTAGGGCACACCGGCGTCCCGACGGCGGGCGGCGTCGAGGTAGGTCGCGCGGGCCGAGTCGACGGCGGCGGCCATGTCGGCGAGCAGGAAGCCGAGGCCCTGGTGGTCGACGATCTTCTTCCCGAAGGTCTCGCGCTCGTTGGCGTAGTCGACGGCGGCGTCGAGCGCGGCCTGGGCGAGCCCGGTGGCGCAGGCGGCGATCCCGAGCCGGCCGCTGTCGAGGGCCGCGAACGCGATCGGCAGGCCCTGGCCCTCGGTGCCGATCAACCGGTCGCCGTCGATGACCGCGCCGTCCCAGACCGCGCCCGTCGTCGGGACGCCGTGCAGGCCCATCTTCTCCTCGGGCCTGCCGAAGGTGAGGCCGTCCGCGGACCCCGGCGCGAGGAAGCAGGAGATGCCGCGCGAGCCCTCGCCGGTGCGGGCGAAGAGCGCGTAGAAGTCGGCGCGGCCGCCGTGGGTGATCCAGGCCTTCTCGCCGGTGATGCGGTAGTCCCCGGCCCTGTCGTCCCCCTCGGGGAGGCGCTCGGCCCGGCAGCGCAGCGCGGCCGCGTCCGACCCGGCCTGCGGCTCGGAGAGGCTGTACCCGCCGATCAGCTCCCCGGCGAGCATCCGCGGCAGCCACGTGGCCTGCTGCTCGGCGGTGCCGAAGGTGGCCACCGGGAAGCAGGACAGGCCGTGCACCGAGACCGCGACCGCGACGGCGGCCCAGCGCGCGGCGAGCTCCTCGAGCACCTGCAGGTAGACCTCGTAGGGCTGGGCGCCGCCGCCGAACTCCTCCGGGTAGGGCAGGCCGAGCAGGCCGGTCTCGCCCAGGGTGGTGAAGAGGCCCTCGGGGTAGGTCTCGGAGCGCTCGTGGTCGTCCACGCGCGTCGCCAGCTCCTTGTCCGCGACCTCGCGCGTGAGCTCGACGAGCGCCCGGGCCTCGTCGGTGGGCAGGAGCCGGTCGACCGCCATGATGCGTCCTATCGGTACTATAACGGGAACCTCAGTACCGATGAGAGTAGCCGTGGACGGCTATGATCGCCAGGTGACGACGGCCGGGACGCGTGCGGACGGCCCGGTCCGCCGTGGCGCGGTCCGGCGGGACGAGCTGTTCGACGCGCTCGTGGCGCTCCTGCTCGCCGAGGGGTTCTCGGGGTTCACCCTCGACGACGTGGCCGCCCGCCTGCGCTGCTCCAAGCGCACCCTCTACGGCCTCGCGGGTTCCAAGGAGCAGCTGGTGACGGCGGCGGTCGTGCGCTTCTTCCGGACGGCGACGGGGCGGGTGGAGGCCGCCGTCGCCGAGGTGTCCGACCCGGCGGAACGCCTGGTGGCCTACCTGCGCGCCGTCGCGGCGGAGCTCGC
>NZ_JBVPVA010000158.1:0-5764 GCF_055612215.1 Actinomycetospora sp.
GGTGCCGCCGAGGGCGCGATCGACGCCGCGTCGATCCTCAAGCCGATGCTGGCCCGCGGCGAGCTGCAGACCATCGGGGCGACGACCCTCGACGAGTACCGCAAGCACGTCGAGAAGGACGCCGCGCTCGAGCGCCGCTTCCAGCCGATCCAGGTGGGGGAGCCCTCGGTGGCCCACTCCATCGAGATCCTCAAGGGCCTGCGCGACCGGTACGAGGCGCACCACCGCGTCTCGATCACCGACCCGGCGCTGGTCGCGGCGGCCACCCTGGCCGACCGCTACATCAACGACCGGTTCCTGCCGGACAAGGCCATCGACCTGATCGACGAGGCCGGCGCCCGCATGCGCATCCGCCGCATGACCGCGCCGCCGGACCTGCGCGAGTTCGACGAGAAGATCTCCGACGTGCGTCGCGAGAAGGAGTCGGCGATCGACGCGCAGGACTTCGAGAAGGCCGCGCGCCTGCGCGACGAGGAGAAGCAGCTCCTCGGCCAGAAGTCCGAGCGCGAGAAGCAGTGGAAGTCCGGTGACCTCGACGTCGTCGCCGAGGTGGACGACGAGCTGATCGCCGAGGTCCTGGCCAACTGGACCGGCATCCCCGTCTTCAAGCTCACCGAGGAGGAGACGACCCGTCTGCTCCGCATGGAGGACGAGCTCCACAAGCGGATCATCGGACAGGAGGAGGCCGTGCGTTCGGTCTCCCAGTCGATGCGCCGCACGCGGGCCGGCCTCAAGGACCCGAAGCGTCCGTCGGGGTCGTTCATCTTCGCGGGGCCCTCGGGCGTCGGGAAGACCGAGCTGACCAAGGCGCTCGCCGAGTTCCTGTTCGGTGACGACGACGCACTCGTCCAGATCGACATGGGCGAGTTCCACGACCGGTACACGGCCTCGCGGCTCTTCGGTGCCCCTCCCGGGTACGTCGGCTACGAGGAGGGCGGCCAGCTCACCGAGAAGGTGCGCCGCAAGCCGTTCTCCGTGGTCCTCTTCGACGAGATCGAGAAGGCCCACTCCGAGGTCTACAACACGCTCCTGCAGGTGCTCGAGGACGGCCGCCTGACCGATGGTCAGGGCCGCGTCGTGGACTTCAAGAACACGGTCATCGTGTTCACGTCCAACCTCGGCACGCAGGACATCTCGAAGGCGGTCGGGCTCGGCTTCCAGTCGGGCACGGACACCGGCTCGAACTACGAGCGCATGAAGAACAAGGTCACGGACGAGCTCAAGAAGCACTTCCGGCCCGAGTTCCTCAACCGCATCGACGACATCGTCGTGTTCCACCAGCTGACCGAGAACGAGATCGTGCAGATGGTCGACCTGCTGATCGCGCGCACGGAGAAGCAGCTGGCGAACAAGGACATGTCGATCGAGCTCACCGACACCGCGAAGAAGCTGCTCGCGCAGCGCGGATTCGACCCGGTGCTCGGCGCGCGTCCGCTGCGGCGCACGATCCAGCGCGAGATCGAGGACCAGCTCTCCGAGAAGATCCTGTTCGGGGAGATCGAGCCCGGGCAGATCGTGCTGGTCGACGTCGAGGGCTGGACGGTGGAGGTCGACGACCAGGGCCGGACGAAGGCCGCGCCCGAGTCGGCGAAGTTCACCTTCCGGGGCGAGGCCAAGCCCACCCCGGTGCCGGACACCCCCGAGGTCGCGACGGCGGGAACGTCGGACGCGGCGGACGGCTGATCCGGTAGGACGACCCGGCGCCCCGGTCACCCCTCGCGGGGGGTGGGCGGGGCGCTGTCGTGTCCAGGGCAGAAAAGCGCCTCCAGGTCAGCCGTCGTGGATCTCGTGGGCTCAGCGCGCGGTGCTCGGCTGGCCGCGTCGTCCCGCCCGCACGGAGACGATCACGATGAGGGCGATGCTGATCCATCCCGCGTAGCTGTCGATCGTGAGCACCACGTCGACGGCCGTCTGACCCAGGCCGTAGCCCAGTCCGGCGACGAGCCCCACGACGAGCGCGGAGCCGATCGCGTCGAAGACCAGGAAGGCCGCCAGCCGCATCCCGGCGAGGCCGGCGAGCAGGAACAGCGGCACCGACGGGACCCCGGGAAGCGCCGCGGCCACGACGACCAGGCCGGTACTCCACCGCGGCCAGGAGCGGACCCGCTCGACGAAGCGCTGCGCGCGACCGGGCGGCGTGAAGAACCGCACGCCCTTCGCACCCCAGCGGCGGCCGGCCCACCAGAAGAGCCAGTCGAACTTGATCATCCCGAACACCCCGGCGAGGACGACGAGCCAGACGTCGGTGCCGCCGACCCGCGCGAAGGCGGCGGCGGCGCCGACCGCGGAGAGGCTGCCGGTGACGGCGCTGAGGGCGACGGGGTGCGTCGCGAGCAGGAACGGCCGCACGGGCAGCGTCAGCAGCATCAGCGCGATGACCGCGACCGTCGAGGAGATCAGGACCTTGTCGGCGCGGGCCATCGGGCTGTCCCACGGGCGCATGTCGCGCCACTGCCGCTTCGCGGCCTCGATCTCCTCGGGGGTGTACTGCCGCCGGGACCACGGGGATCGCGGCGCCGCGCGGCCGCGAGATGGAGTCGGGGTCGCGTCCGGGGTGTTCTCCGCCGCGGAGTCGCCCGAGCTCCGGTCCGGTCCCGACACGCGCACCCTCCTGACGCTCAGTCCCCGTACAACGCCGACAACCCCGCCGCCACGTCCCGCATCTGCTCACGCAGTATCGCCGGCGACACCACCTCCACCTCCGCGCCCAGGGCCAGCAGCTCCGACCGGGCGGCCGCGACCGACTCGATCGGGATCACCGCGCACGTCCACCCGTCGTCGTCGACCGGCCACGACCGCTCCGACAGCGCCCGGGCTGTGTGCGGACGCAGGACGGTCGGGGCCGCGTCCATCCCCGTCGGCGAGAGCCGCACGGCCGCCTCGGCCTGGTAGAGCGCGGACGTCAGCGGCGACGACCGCTCGTTCCAGTGGCGCCACAGGTCGAACCCCTCGGGGCGCTCGAAGCGCGCGTCGAGGGTCTCCAGGGTCACCACCCGCGCCACGCGGTAGGTCTGCACCGACCCGCCGTCGTGCGGCGCCGCGACCACGAACCAGACCCCGTTCTTGAGGACCACGCCCAGCGGCTCCAGCTCCCGCTCGACGTCCTCCTCGCCCCACACGCGGTACCGGAGCCGGACGACGCGCTGGTTCCACACGGCGTCGGCGATCCCCGTCAGCGTCGGGACGTGGTCGGCCTCCCGGAACCAGCCGGGCGCGTCGAGGTGGAAGCGCTCGGCGATGCGGCGCGAGCGCTCGGCCAGCTCGTTCGGCAGCGCGGCGTGGACCTTGAGCTGCGCGGCGGCGAGCACCCGGCCGAGCCCGAGCTCGGCGGCGGGCGCGGTCATCTCGGCGCGGGCGAGCTGGTCGGCCTCCTCGGCGGTCATGCCGGTCAGCTGCGGGCGGTAGCCCTCGAGCAGCGAGTACCCGCCGTCGGGGCCGCGGTCGGCGTAGACCGGCACGCCGGACTCGGTGAGCGCGTCCATGTCCCGGTAGATCGTCCGGATCGAGACGTCGAGCTCGTCGGCCAGCTCCCGCGCCGTCATGCGCCCGCGCGACTGCAGCATCAGCAGCAGGGAGAGCAGTCGACTCGCGCGCACGGATCACAGTCCTACCGCATCACCTGACAGTTGCTGTCACCATCCCGGTTCATCACCCGCCTGCCGCATGCTGCTGCGCGGACTGGCGGTGATCGGGGACGCCGTCGTCGTCCTCGTCGACGAGGAGGGGGTCGACGACGCCCGCGCGGACCGCCTCGAGCTGTGCCGACACCGCGAAGCCCGCGAGCAGCGCCACGCCCGTGACGAGCGCCCACAGCAGCAGCACCATGATCCCGGCGAGCGGCCCGTAGGTGGCCGAGAACTCCCCGGAGACCGACACGTAGGTCGCGATCACCCCGGACGCCGCCAGCCACGCCACCACGGTGAGCGCGGCCCCGAGCGCGAGCCACGACGGGCCCGGCTGGCGACGCCGCGGCGCGAACCGGAAGAGCGTCGTGACCGCGACGACGAGGGCCGCGAGGCCGACCGGCCAGCGCACCACGTCCCACGCCGTCTCGGCGACGTCGCCCCACCGGTACACCTGCTCGAGCGCGTCCCCGAACGGCCCGCCGGCCACGATCAGGACGAGCCCGACGCCGAGGGCGACGCCCGCCGTCGCCGTCAGGACGGCCGCCCGCGTGTACTTGCGCAGCGCGGGCCGGTCGCGCTCGACGCCGTAGACCCGGTTCGCCCCGCGCTCGAGCTGGGCGAACGCGCTCGTCATGGCGACGAAGGCGGTGACGAGCCCGAACACGACCGCCAGCTCCCCGAGGTCCTCGCCGGGCCGGTCCGGGGTCTCCGGCTCGTCCTCGCCGGGTTCGACGGCGGGTGCGGGCGCCGGCGCGGCCGCCCGGTCGACGACGTCGGCGAGCAGCTGGTCGCCGGTGCCGGGGGAGACGGCGACGACGGTGCGCGCGACGACCTCGGCGACCGACTCCGCGCCGATGGCGGTCGCGAGCCCGCTCCCGGCGATGATCAGCGGCACCGTCGCGAGCGCGAGCTGGAGGGCGAACGCGCGGGCGTGGCTGAAGCCGTCGCCGTAGCGGAAGCGCAGGAACGCGGTGCGGGCCAGGGCGAGCAGGCCGGTGTGGCGGACGGTGTGCCAGGCGTCGTCGGCGGAGAGGTCGTCCCCGTGCATGTCCGTGGTCTCGGGTACCGCGCGCACGGAGCTCACGGCGGCCATCATCGTCCGACCCGGCGGCGGGCGTCGGGATCGGCTCGGCAGGCTGGTGGGCGATGGACGTGACGAGGGCGCGTGCGGTGGCGTTCCGCGTCGCCGCGCAGGGGCTGGGGCGGGTCGACGACGACGGCGCTGCGGCCGTCCTCGCGCTCGGGGTCCAGCACCTCGGGCCCGCGGCCGCCGTGGCGCTCGCCGCGCGGCTGCCCGGGCCACCGGTGCCCCCGGCCGGGCGGGGCCTCGAGCTCGCGTGGACCCACCGCGGCGCGCCCCACTGGCACCGGCCCGGTTCGCTGCGCGGCTGGGCGGATGCCCTGCGCCCGCTCTCCGACGACGACGCGGCGGCGCGCCTGAACTGGTCCGCGCCCCACGTCGAGCAGATCGGGATCGCCCCGCTCGCGGCCATCGACCGGGTCGCGGCCGCGCTCGACGACGTCGTGCGGGAGCCGATGACCAAGGGTGAGGTCAGCGGCGCGGTCTCGGCCGTGCTGCCGCGGGCGCTGCAGTACGACTGCGTGCCCTGCGGGGCGACGCACGTCTACGACCAGGTGCTGCGCCTCGGCGCCGGCCCGGCCGGGATCGGGCTCGACCCGGCCGGGCGCACGATGCGGCTCACGCCGCCGCCGGCCGGGTGGGACCGGCCCTCGGGTCCCGGGTCGCCCGAGGCGGCCGCCCGGCTCGTGACGGCGGCCGTGCGGGTCCTGGGGCCGGTGACGACCGCCGACCTCGCGGCCTGGGTGGGGACCGGGACGTCGCTGCTGCGACCCGCGGTGGAGGCGGCGGAGGAGGCGCTCGCGGAGGTCCGCGTCGAGGGCCGGCGGGCCTGGGTGGCCGCCGACCGGCTCGCGCTGCTGGCCGACCCGCCGGCACCGCCCCGGCTGCGGCTGCTGCCGCCCTTCGACCCGCTGCTCGCCGGGCGGGACCGCGCCCTCCTCGTGCCCGAGACCGAGCGGCGGCGCGTGCTGTGGCCCGTCCTCGGCCACCCGGGGGCGGTCCTGGCCGACGGCGAGGTCGTGGGCGCCTGGCGCCCGCAGGCGTCGGGGAAGAAGCT
>NZ_JBVPVA010000207.1:0-7201 GCF_055612215.1 Actinomycetospora sp.
CACGTAGATCGCCGCGAAGAGGAGGAGGAACAGCGGGATCGCGCTGGCGAACGCCTCCACCGCGCGCAGGACCGGGTGCCGGGCCATGACGATCGCGCGCAACTGCCAGGTGACCAGGGCGGCGAGGACGACCAGCCCGACGACGAACAGCACGACGGCCCCCGCCCCGGCCGTCCCCCTCAGCGGCAGGCGGTAGTACACGACGACGAGGACGACGACGGTCGCCACCGACCGGGCGAGGCTCAGTACCACACGGCCCCGGGGCGGTCCCGGACTCACGGCGAGGTCGCCGCCGGCGCCGGCGCAGGCGCCGCGCCGGAGCTCGGCGCGGCCGGTGGGGTGAGCCGCAGGGTCACGACGTACGAGACGGCGACCGCGACTATGACCAGCGGCATGACGACGAGCCCGTTCCCCGCGAGCAGGACGGTCGCGAGCAGCACCGAGGTGAGCGGCAGCCGCAGCATGACCGTGGACATCGCGCCGATGCCCATCGCCGCACCGGCCAGCGGCGAGAGCCCCGGCAGGTGGGCGAGCGCGATACCGCCCGCCGCCCCGAGGAACATCGCCGGGAAGACCGGCCCGCCGCGGAAGGCGACGAGGGACAGGCAGTAGCCGAGGCCCTTGGCGACCAGGAGCAGCAGCACCACCGCGACAGGGGTGGCCGCGCCGTCGAGCAGCAGCGGGCCGATCGCGTCCTGCCCGGAGAACAGCACATCGGACACGTCGCGACCCGTCAGCAGGGCGTACCCGGCGGCCAGACCGGCGATCACCAGGCCGGCCGCCGGCACCGCGAGCAGCAGCCGGCGCTCGACGGGCTGCCGGATCGCCCCACCGAGGCGCCGGATGCCGGTCCCGGCCACGGCGGCGACGATGCCGATGACCACGGCCCATCCGAACTCGGCGATCGTGGGGCTCCCCTCGGGGGGCAGACCGGGGATCGAGAGCGAGACCGCACCGAAGCCCGTCCACGCGTCCAGGCCCACGAAGATGACGGTCCCGACGCCGGCGGCGAGCAGTCCCGGCACGAGGACGAGCCCGAGGGTCGCCCCCGACAGCCCGGCCGCCTCCATGAGGAGGAAGGCCCCGAGGAGCGGGGACCCGAACAGCGTGCTGATCGCGGCGAAGCTGCCGGCCGCGGCCACGATCGTGAGCACGCGGGGTGCCGGGTCGCGCCGGGCGAGGCGCACCGCCAGCGCGGCGAGGCCGCCGCCCAGCGCGATGAGAGGCGCCTCGGGACCGATCACCGCACCCGCCGCGAGCGAGGCGAACGCGGCGAGGACGACGCCGGGGAGCTCGCGGGGCTGCGGGAACGAGCCGGTCGAGAACCCGTCGATCGGGGTGTGGCCGCCGTGACCGGGGAGCCGGCTGATGACGAGGGCGACGAGCAGGCCGGCGAGGACCAGCAGCGGGGCGGGCCACCAGGCCGGCGGGTGGGCGTAGCCCAGCGCGCCCGGGAGATCGCGGTAGAGCCATCCCTGGGCGTGGTTGATCAGGACGATGAACCCGTAGGAGGCGGCGGCCACCGGGACACCGAGGGCGGCGGCGATCAGGAGCAGGACGAGGTAGCCCCGGCTGCGCACCACCGCGACCGGGTCCTGCGACGGACCGGTCGACGGTTCGGCCGGACGGGTCACGGGGGTCCCGGGAGCCCCGGAGGGCTCCGGGGACGGACGCGCGGTGGCGGCGTCGACGCGGTCGGCCATCCCGGGATCGTCGGTCGCCGACGGCCCGCGGCCCTCCCCCGGGAATGGTGATTCCTGCTCACCCGGCGCAGGTGACGACCGCGGACCGGACGCGGGGGACGGTGCGGCCACGTGACGACCCCGGGGAGGGCCCGTGATCCTCTGGTACTACCTGCGCTACATCGCCCGCCACGCCCACGACCTGCCGTGGGTCCACCTCGTGATCGGGCTGATCGGCAACCTGTTCTTCGTGCTCGGCAGCATCATGTTCCTGTACCCGGCCTCGACGCACCTCGGGACGTGGTTCTTCATCATCGCGTCGTGGGGCCTGCTGATCGGCGTGCTCGGCGAGATCGCGGCCCGCTACGAGATGCGCCGCCGGGCCGCCGCGGCGGCGGCCGCCGCGCCGTGAGCGTCCCCTTCACCCCTCGGGGATGAGGGCCGCCCGCGGGACGGCCGGAACAGTCGTCGGCGGTCGCTCGCCGCCGATGCCCGAGGCTCGGGGCGTGACCGCCGACCCGAGGAGGAAGCACCGATGGCGACGTTGACGGCATGGAAGTTCCCGAGCCCGACGGGCGCGGACGAGGCGCTGGCGACGCTGGAACGGCTCCAGAAGGAGGAACTGATCGTCCTCCAGGACGCGGCCGTGGTGACGTGGCCCGCGGACCGCAAGCGCCCGAAGACCCGTCAGCTGCACAGCCTGGTCGGCGGTGGCGCGCTCGGCGGCAGCTTCTGGGGCATGCTGTTCGGGCTGATCTTCTTCGTGCCGCTGCTCGGCCTCGTCGTCGGGGCCGCCGCCGGTGCGGCCGCCGGGTCGATGCGCGACGTGGGCATCGACGACGACTTCATCAACGACGTGCGGGAGAAGGTCACCCCGGGCAGCTCCGCGCTGTTCGCCCTGACCTCGAACGCCGTCACCGACAAGGTGGTGGACGCCTTCCGCGGCAGCCACGCCGAGCTGCTGCACACCAATCTCTCCGGGGAGCAGGAGGAGCAGCTCCGGGAGGTCTTCGGTGACGTGGACGAGGCCGAGTCGGCCGGGTCCGGCGCCGCCATGTGAGGTGGCGCTCCGCCAGAGGTCCCCGTCCGCGGCCCCGCGGGCGGGGACTTCGCGCGCGCTCAGCCGTGCGCGCCGCGCCCGTCGTCGGGGACCTCGTCGGCGTCCGCGGGAGCCTGCCGCAGCGCGACGAGCTCCAGTCCGAGGGACTGGATCCGGCCCAGGACGCCGTGGACCTCGTCCTCGCTCACCGAACGCCCCGAGATCACGGTCTCGGCCGGGAGCTCGTCCACCTCCAGGCCGGGGAACGCCGCCCGGACCCGCTCGGACAGGCGACCGACGACCCGGACCTCGAAGCGCCTCGACACAGCCGTCCTCCTCCGTCGCCCGGCGGGCCGGCGGCGCCGCCGTCCCCGATCCTCGGCCGACCACCGGCGCCGACCCTCATCCCGCCGAGGTGAACGGAGGGGAAACGAACGGTTGCCCCCGCCGTCAGGCCAGGAGCTCGCGCTCGTAGGCCCGCGACACCGCGTCCCGCCGCGTCGACACCCCGAGCTTGGCGTAGATCGACCGGATGTGGGTCTTGACGGTGTTCACCGACACCACCAGTTCCTCGGCCATCGCGGGCGCGTTGAGCAGGGACGGCAGGAGGGCCAGGACCACGAGCTCGCGTTCGCTGAGGGACGCGGGCGCGGTGTCCTCCCGCGCCGCGGCGCACGCGGCCACGAGCCGCGCGCCGAACGGGGTGGACGGCTCGCCGGTGGCCAGGAGCGCGGCGCGGGTACGCACCCCCGCCTCGGCGAACGGTCGGACGAGATCGAGCGTCCGGGCCTCGTGGACCGCGCGGTACAGGCTCGCGCGGCCCGCGGCCTCGTCGCCGTCCTGCAGCGACGCCTCGGCCTCGAGCAGGTGGACCTCGACGAGCAGTCCTCCGCCGCGGGCCCCGTTGTCCACCGCGGCCCCTGCGGCCGCTGCGGCCGCCAAGGTCCGGGCGGCGGCGTGCCGACCGGAGGCCGCCTCCGCCCAGGCCCGCATGAGCGCCACCTCGGGGGTCTCCCCGGTCCGGGCGCGGAGCCAGTCGACGACCTCGCCGGCGGCGCGGTGGCTGCCCGACCGGATCGCCGTGCGGAACTCGAGCACGGCGAGCGCGCCGGCCACGGGCGCCGGGAGCGGGAGGCCGTCGATCGCCTCGCGAGCAGCCCGGGCCTCGGTGAGCGCGGTCGCCTGCTCGCTGCGTACTCCTCCCTCGGCGCGCGCGACCGCGCGCACCAGGTGCAGGGCGTAGGCGGCGTCGGGGGGCAGTGCCTGGCGGGCCCCGAGCTCCCCGTCGCACCGTGCCCGGGCGCGCTCCGGCTCGCCGTGCAGCAGCTCGGCGTACGCACCCAGCGCGACGGCGAGCGCCGTCGCCGCCGCGGAGTGCTGTCCCGACCGCACGGCGGCGGCCTGCGCGTCCCGGGCCGCGGCGGCGATCGCCCGGGGATCACCGTCGCCACAGGCCGCGACGGCGAGCAGGGTCGAGGCCTTCGCCTCGAGGGCGGCGAAGCCGTGGGCGCGCGCCAGCGCCAGGGCACGCCGGATGTCGTCGTGCGCCACGGCGGGGCTCGTCCCCGATCCGGGAGCGAGCGCGGCCTCCGCGCGCCCGAGGTGCACCAGGGCCGCCAGCTCGGGTTCCGACGACGGCACCCCGTCGACCGGTGCGACCGGGCGGCGGCCCGTCGCGTCGCCGCGGGCCCCGCGGAGGCCTGCGGCGAGGAGCTCGGTGCCGTGGCGCAGCGCCTCCGGAGCCGGCTCTCCTCCGGCCGGGCACGCCTCGCGGGCCCGCAGCAGCTCGGCGGCGGCTGCGGCCGGGTCGTGGTCCTCGAGATGGGTCAGGGCCGCGGTCAGCGCCAGGCGGGCGTCCTCCTGCCGGTTCCCCGGGCCGACGAACGCGAGGGCCCGTCGCAGGGGGGCGAGGTGCCCCGCGAGCAGGAGCCCGAGGCCGTCGCGTCGCACCAGCTCGGTCGTCAGCCGGGGATCGGCGGCGCGCTCGGCGTGGCGCAGCGCGTGGGCGGTCTCGTGGTGCTCGGCCCACCAGCGGGCCGCGGCGACGTGGAGCTCCCGGTGCCGGGCCGGCCGGTGCCGGGCCAGGTCCGCCGCGAGGTGGGAGCGCAACAGGCCGTGGACCCGGTACTCGGCGGGAGCGACGCGCTCGATCATCGCGGCGCCGTGGACGAGCTCGTCGAGGACGTGCGCCGCGTCGGGCCGCCCGGTGAGCGCCACGGCGAGCGCCTCCGGCAGACGACCGCAGACGCTGACGTCCTGCAGGACCGAGCGGCTCGCCGCCGGGACGCCCCCGAGCACCTCGCCGGTGAGGTAGTCGGCGACCGACCGCTCGTCCCCGTCGAAGCGCGCCAGCACCGCCGCCGGGGCCTCGCTGCGCCGGAGGGCGATCGCGGCCAGGCGCAGGCCGCCCACCCACCCCTCGGTCCGGCGGTGCAGCACGGCCACCTCGCGCGCGTCCAACCCGGCACCGGAGCCCTCCAGCAGCGCCGCGGCGTCCTCGGGCGAGAAGCGGAGCTGGTCGGCCCGGAGCTCGGTGAGCAGGCCCTCCACGCGGAGCCGCGGCAGGGCCAGCGGAGGGTCGGACCGTGCGGCGACGACCAGGCGCACGCCGGCCGGGTCGCGCCGCAACAACCGGGTGATCACGTCGAAGCCCGACCGGTGCCCGGCCAGGACGTGCACGTCGTCGAGGACCAGGCGGACCGGCGGGCGCACGGCATCGAGCGTGTCGAGGAGCGCGTCGGTGGGGTCCCCGCCGTCTCCGTCGGTTCCCACGTCCGTCGCTGCGCTCGTGTCGGCGCCGGCGGCGGCGACGGCCGCGAGGATCGCCGCCCGCAGCCGCCGCGGGTCGGCGTCGTCCGCGTCGAGGCTCACCCAGGCGGTCCGCGTTCCGGGGTCCTCGCGCGCCCACTCCGCCAGGAGCACGGTCTTGCCCGATCCGGCCGGTGCGATCACCGCCACGAGCCGCGTGCCGCACGCCTCGTCCAGCCGCCGCCACAGTCGGGGTCGCGGGACGAACCACCACGGGAGCTCAGGCACCGCGACCTTGCCGGTGGGGACACGAACCATCGCGGGCGACCTCCGTCTCGTCCCCCGCACGGTCCCTCGCGGACGGATGAGACGGCCTCCTCCCCCGGGGATGAGGGCTGGTGGTGTCGGCCCGGCGATCGCCCGCGGCTCCGTCGCCGGACACGGGCCGGCCCTCACCGGAGCAGGCCCTGCTCGTGGGCGGTCAGGACGGCCTCCCGCCGGGTGCCGACCCCGAGCTTCGCGTAGATGGCACGGATGTGGCTCTTGATGGTGTTGATCGAGACGTCCAGGTCCTCGGCGATCTCCTCGAGGCTGTCCAGTGACGGCAGGCGTCCCAGCACGTCGTACTGGCGGGCGCTGAGCCCGGTCGTCGCCGGAGCGCGTCGGCCGGTCCGCGCCGCGACCACCCGCGCCGCGAAGGCGGCCCGGTCCCCGCCCCCGACCAGCTGGTCGACGAGCAGGGGCCGGATCTCGTCCCCGGCGTGGACGAAGGGTCGGACCGCGTCGAGGGGCACCGCGTGGTCGATGGCGCTGCGCAGCGCGTTCCGCGCGCCAGGCCGGTCCCCGCGCGCCAGCCGACCGCGCGTCTCGAGGAGCCACGCCTCGACGAGGGTCGGCGTCGGGCCGGGCGGGAGTCCGCCCCCGAGCAGCGGCTCGAGGGCCTCCCGCATCGCGCGGTGCGACCCGTTCCCCGCGGCCGTCCACGAGCGCACCAGGTGGAGCTCCGGGCACGTCGGCCGGCGCGCCGCCAACCAGGACGCCACGCCCACGGCGGCCGTGGCGTGCCCCAGCGACGCCGCGGCCCGGTGCTCCAGCAGGGCGGCGGTGACCTCGAGTGCGGCCGGTGCGCGCCTGTCGCCGAGCTCGGCGCGGGCCGACTGCAGCTCGAGCAGTCCCCGCGCGCGGTCTCCGGCGTCCACCAGCCCGCCACCCCGCGCGCTGCGCAGCGCGTACCGCAGGGCCGGCGGGAGGACCGGGTTCCAGCTCGGGAGCTCGTGCACCGGGATCGCCAGGGCGCGGTGCGGCTCGGCGCGGAGCAGCCCGACGTGGGCGTCGACGGCCCGGGCGATCGGGAACCAGGGCGAGTCCTCCCACCCGGCCGCATCCGCGAGTACCGCGGACGCGGTCGTGGCCGCCTCCCGGACGTCGCCGACCAGCCACAGGGCTGCGCTCAGCAGACACCGCGCCTGGATCTCCAGCCTGCCGAGCCCGTGCTCTCGCGCGAGCTCGAGCCCCCGCCTCAGCTCCTCCACCGCGCACGAGGCGTCCCCGGCCAGAGCCGCCGACCCCCGGCCCACCCGCGCGAGCGCGACCAGCGCCGGATCGTCCACGGTCGGCTCCGGGCCGCGCACCGGTCGGTGCAACCCCACCAGCCGCTCCGAGGCCATGCGGAAGATAGCGGCGTCGGAGCCGGCCGCCGCGGGACCGGCCCGCCGGGCGCGGTGGAGGGCCC
>NZ_JBVPVA010000342.1:0-2551 GCF_055612215.1 Actinomycetospora sp.
CATCGACCGCGGCTACCCGCTGTTCGTCGAGAACCTCTGCGCCCTCGGCGCGGACGTGGCCCGGGTCCAGGCCCCACCCCGCCGCTAGGAGGTCCGGAGGACCACCAACGCGTCGTCGACGTCCCCGGGGAACACGAGCAGGTTCCACCCGCCCTCGTCGTGCGCGATCGTGGACCGCACCTTCTCGCGGGCCAGCCGCGCGGCCAGGACCTCGGCGGCCTCGCGGGTGGGCACCGTCGCGACCGTCTCGAGCAGGCCGACGTCGCCGTCGTCACCGGGCAGGGCGCCCTTCGGACCGGTCCCGAAGGTCCAGCGCAGGAGGCCGGCGAGCAGCACCACGACGGCGAGTGCCGTGAAGATCTCGCCCACCGATCCGACCATGCCCCCCATCGTGACCGATCCTGTGGCGTGCAGCATGGCCGAGACCGATGGGTCCCCGGTCGACCCGCCGGTAACCTCCCAGGGTCCGGCCCCTGCACGGAGGTGCTCGAACCATGCCGTACCCCAGCGACGACTCCCGTGACCGCCCGTGGGTCATGCGGACCTACGCCGGGCACTCCTCGGCGAAGGCGTCGAACGAGCTCTACCGGCGCAACCTCGCCAAGGGACAGACGGGGCTCTCGGTCGCGTTCGACCTGCCGACCCAGACCGGCTACGACCCCGACGACGAGCTCGCCCGCGGGGAGGTCGGCAAGGTCGGGGTCCCCGTGTCGCACATCGGCGACATGCGCGCGCTGTTCGACCAGATCCCCCTGCACGAGGCCAACACCTCGATGACGATCAACGCGACCGCCATGTGGCTGCTCGCGCTCTACGTCACCGTCGCCGACGAGCAGGCCGAGGCCGCCGGGCTCGACCGCGACGAGGTCCGCGCGAGCCTCGCGGGCACCACGCAGAACGACATCGTCAAGGAGTACCTCTCGCGCGGGACCTACGCGTTCCCGCCGGCGCCGAGCGTCCGGCTGATCACCGACATGATCGCCTGGACCGTCTCGAACGTCCCGAAGTGGAACCCGATCAACATCTGCAGCTACCACCTGCAGGAGGCGGGGGCGACGCCGACGCAGGAGGTCGCGTACACGATCTCGACCGCGATCGCGGTGCTCGACGCGGTGCGCGACTCGGGGCAGGTGCCCGAGGCGGACTTCGCGAAGGTCGTCGGGCGCATCTCGTTCTTCGTCAACGCCGGCCTGCACATCATCGAGGAGATCGCGAAGCTCCGGGCCTTCTCCCAGCTCTGGGACGAGCTCTGCCAGGAGCGCTACGGGGTCACCGACCCGAAGATGCGCCGCTTCCGCTACGGCGTGCAGGTGAACTCGCTGGGCCTCACCGAGGCCCAGCCGGAGAACAACGTCCAGCGCATCGTGCTGGAGATGCTCGCGGTGACGCTGTCGCGCGACGCCCGCGCCCGCGCGGTGCAGCTGCCCGCCTGGAACGAGGCCCTCGGCCTGCCGCGCCCGTGGGACCAGCAGTGGGCGCTGCGCATGCAGCAGGTCCTCGCCTACGAGACCGACCTCCTCGACCACGACGACGTCTTCGCGGGCTCCCACGTGATGGAGGCCAGGACGGCCGCGATCGTGGAGGGCGCCCGCGCCGAGATCGCGAAGGTCGCCGAGATGGGCGGCGCGGTCGCCGCGGTGGACTCCGGCTACATGAAGTCGCAGCTCGTGAGCTCGCTCGCCGCGCGGCGGATGCGGCTCGAGTCGGGCGAGGACGTCGTCGTCGGCGTCAACAGGTTCACCTCCACCGAGCCCAGCCCGCTGCAGGCCGAGGGCGCCGACGCGATCTTCGTCGCGGACCCCGACGTCGAGGAGCGCGCCCGCGAGGCCGTCGCCGCCTGGCGCGCCGACCGGGACGACGACACCGTCAAGGCCGCCCTCGACCGGCTCACCGAGGCCGCGGGGCGGCGGGAGACCGACGACTCGCTGAACCTCATGGAGGCCACGCTCGCCTGTGCGCGGGCCGGGGTCACGACGGGGGAGTGGGCCGGGGCGCTGCGCGGGGTCTACGGCTCCTACCGCGCGCCGACCGGGGTCACCGCGGCCTCGTCGTCGGGCTCCTCGGCCCCGGGCTCCGAGGCCGCGGACGGCGAGCCGAACGAGCTCGAGCTGGTGCGCGAGCGGGTCCGGGCGACCGCCGCCGAGCTGGGCGTGGCGGCCCTGCGCATGCTGGTCGGCAAGCCGGGGCTCGACGGGCACTCAAACGGCGCCGAGCAGATCGCCGTGCGGGCCCGCGACGCCGGCTTCGAGGTGATCTACCAGGGCATCCGGCTCACGCCCGCCGAGATCGTGGCGGCCGCGGTCCAGGAGGGCGTGCACGTCGTCGGGCTGTCGATCCTGTCCGGCTCGCACCTCGAGGTGGTGCCGGCGGTGCTGGACGGGCTCGCCCGCGCCGACGCGGCCGACATCCCCGTCGTGGTCGGCGGGATCATCCCGCCGAAGGACGCCGAGCAGCTCCAACGGCTCGGCGTGCAGCGGGTGGTGACGCCGAAGTCGTACTCGCTCACCGGGATCATGGGTGACTTCGTCGACGTGATCCGCGAGGTGCACGG
>NZ_JBVPVA010000656.1:0-1089 GCF_055612215.1 Actinomycetospora sp.
GCGCGGGCGTCGAGGGAGCCGTCGAGGTGGCGGACCTGGTCAAGCGCTACCCGAAGGCGCGGGCGAACGCCGTCGACGGCATCTCCTTCGCCGTCGCACCCGGCGAGGTGTTCGGCCTGCTCGGGCCCAACGGCGCGGGCAAGACCACGACGATCGGGGTGCTCACGACCCGCGTGCGCAAGACCGCCGGGCGGGCCACCGTGGCGGGCATCGACGTCGCCGCCCACCCGGTCGAGGCCCGGGCCGTGCTCGGCGTCGTCCCGCAGCGGCCCAACCTCGACCGCTCCCTCGACGCCCGGGCCAACCTCGTCTGGCACGCCGCCTACCACGGGGTCCCGCGGGCCCGCCGCGGTCCGCTCGCCGACGAGCTCCTCGAGCGGATGGGCCTCGCGGACAAGGCGAAGACCAATCCCGACGAGCTCTCCGGGGGCCAGGCGCAGCGGCTGATCATCGCGCGGGGCCTCATGCACGACCCGCGGGTGCTCTTCCTCGACGAGCCCTCCACCGGCCTCGACCCGCAGGCGCGGCTCTTCGTGCACGACCGGGTCGCCGAGCTGGCCGCCAGCGGGGTCACCGTCGTGCTGACCACCCACGACATGGACGAGGCCGCGAAGCTCTCCGACCGCGTCGGCATCGTCGACCACGGCCGGCTGCTCGCCCTCGACACGCCCGCCGCGCTGGTCGCGGGCCTGTCGGGGTCGGCGACGGTGGACCTCGAGGTCGTCGGGGGCGACCCCGGGGCGCTGCGCGAGCGCCTCGCCGGCGTCCGGGGCACGGCGGGCGTGGAGGTCCTCGACGCCGGGTCGCCGGGCGGGGCGGCCCGGCTGCGGGCCCGCGTCGACGGCGAGGCGGGCGCCGCCCTGCCGGGCCTGCTCGACGAGGTCGCCGCGGCGGGCGGCCGGGTCCTCGACGTCGGGCTCGGGGAGCCCACGCTCGAGGACGTCTTCATCGACCTGACCGGGCGGGGACTGCGATGACCACGACGACGACCGCCGGGCCCTGGCCCCGGGTCTCCACCGGCCGGGCCTTCCTCGGCGTGCTCGGCCGCGACGTCGCGGTGACCGGCCGCGAGTTCGGGAGCTTCCTCTC
>NZ_JBVPVA010000667.1:0-6704 GCF_055612215.1 Actinomycetospora sp.
CCGGCCCCGACCGCCGCGCCGCCCGTCCCGCCGGCCCCCGCCCCCGCGACGGCCCCGGAGCCGGTGTCCGGCGCGGACCCCGTGCGGGCGCTGCGGGCGGGGCTCGGCGCCCGGGACCCCGGCCCCCTCGCCGACCCCGCCCGACGCGCCGCCTGCCTCGTCGTGCACGGGGTGCCGCCGGGCACCGCGGTGCTGGGGAGCCGACAGGTCCTCGTCGACGGTCGCCCCGGCACGCTGCTGGTGCTGCCCACCGGACACGCCGCCCGTTTCCGGGTGCTCGTCGTCGGGCCGGGGTGCACGGACGCCGTCCCGGACACCCTGGCCGACCTCACGGTCGGCGGGTGAGTGCTGCGGCCGACACCCGATGGGGAATCCTGGTCCCGTGGCGGACGTTGCACCGGACGTGAGTGACAAGACCATCCACGACGTCATCATCGTGGGATCCGGACCGGCGGGGTACACCGCGGCGACCTACTCGGCGCGGGCCCAGCTCGACGTCGTGGTCTTCGAGGGCAGCCAGTTCGGCGGTGCGCTCATGACCACGACCGAGGTGGAGAACTACCCCGGGTTCGCGGAGGGCATCCAGGGTCCCGACCTGATGGACCAGATGCGCCGGCAGGCCGAGCGCTTCGGCGCGCAGCTCCGCCCGGAGGACGTCGAGTCCCTCGATCTCGACGGCGACGTCAAGACCGTGACCGTCGGTCGCGAGACCCACCGCGCCCGGACCGTGATCCTCGCGATGGGTGCCGCGCCCCGTTACGTGGGCGTCCCCGGCGAGGAGCGCCTCCTCGGCCACGGGGTGAGCGCCTGTGCGACCTGCGACGGCTTCTTCTTCCGCGACCACGACATCGTCGTCGTCGGCGGTGGCGACTCCGCGATGGAGGAGGCGACGTTCCTCACCCGGTTCGCCCGATCGGTCACGATCGTGCACCGTCGCGAGGAGTTCCGCGCCTCCGGGATCATGCTGGAGCGCGCGCGGGCCAACGAGAAGATCACGTTCCGCACGAACGCCGTCGTCACCGAGGTCCTCGGCGAGAACGCTGTCAGCGGTGTCCGCCTGCGTGACACCGTCACCGGCGAGGAGGAGACCCTGGACGCCTCCGGGCTCTTCGTCGCCATCGGGCACGACCCCCGCTCGGCGCTCGTCGCGGGGCAGGTCGAGACCGACGACGAGGGCTACGTGCGGGTCGACACGCCGAGCACGTACACCAATCTCCCCGGTGTGTTCGCCTGTGGCGACCTCATCGACAAGACCTACCAGCAGGCGATCACGGCCGCGGGCAGCGGCTGCACGGCCTCGATCGACGCGGAGCGCTGGCTCGCCGAGAACCCGGCCACGCCGACGCCCGAGACGTCGCCGAAGCCGACGGTCGACTCCGAGGTGACCCCCGAGCTCGACCCCGTCGCGTTCTGACCCGGCGCCGTCCGCACCGCGGGGTCCCGGCCCCCCGGCCGGCGCCGCCCCGACACCGTCTTCCCGACCGAGCATCCCGCTCGACCGATGATCCGAGGAGGATCCCCCGATGGGCAGCCCCGTCACCGTCACCGACTCGACCTTCGACACCGATGTGCTGAAGAGCGAGAAGCCCGTCCTGGTCGACTTCTGGGCCACCTGGTGCGGCCCGTGCAAGATGGTCGCCCCGGTCCTCGAGGAGATCGCCGCGGAGCACGGCGACAAGCTCACCATCGCCAAGCTCGACATCGACCAGAACCAGGCCACCGCGCGTGACTACCAGGTCATGTCGATCCCGACGATGATCGTGTTCCAGGGCGGCAAGCCCGTGAAGCAGATCGTGGGCGCGAAGCCGAAGGCCGCGCTGCTCAACGACCTCTCCGACGTACTCGCCTGAGCCTCTCCACCCCGACGCCGGGTCCGGACCACGTGTCCGGGCCCGGCGTCGGCGTGTCCGGCCCCTGATCGTCCCGGAGGACGGAATCCGGTCGGTGATCCCGAACCGTGACCCTCCGGCACGGGCCCGCTGCCGGGTGCGAGCGGGCGGACAGGGCACAATGAGAGCCCGGTGAACCGAGGCGATCCGTTGCCCGGCCACGCTCGAGGGGGCGTCCGGGGGGCGAGTCGGTGCACCGTCAGAGGTCGGACAGCGACGGGAGCAACGGAATGCAGCTGCTGAGCCGCGGCGACACCGGTCCGGCCGTCGCCGAGGTCCGTGCAGCGCTCCAGGCGTTGGGACTGGTCGAGCCACCGGCGTCCGGTGGCCCCGCTCCGGAGCCCTCGCGGTTCGACGGGGCCCTCGAGGACGCCGTCCGCGCGTTCCAGCAGAACCGGGGCCTGATCACCGACGGTGTCGTCGGGTCGGCCACGTACCGGGCGCTGCGCGACGCGCGCTGGTCGCTCGGCGACCGCATGCTCTGCCTGCAGGCCTCCAACACCATGACCGGCGACGACGTGTTCGCCCTCCAGGAACGCCTGCTCGAGCTCGGGTACGACTCGGGGCGGGCCGACGGCGTCTTCGGCCGGCAGACCGAGCAGGCGCTGCGCAGCTTCCAGCGCGACTACGGCATGGCGCCCGACGGCATCTGCGGGCCCCGCACGCTGCGTCACCTCGGCTACCTGGGCCGCAAGGTCACCGGGGGCCGTCCGGGGCTGCTCCGCGAGCAGGAGCGCCTCCACCGTGCCGGCCCGCGGCTCTCCGGCAAGCGCATCGTGATCGATCCGGGCCACGGCGGGTCGAATCCCGGCGTCGCGGTCGGCGGCGTCACCGAGGCCGGCCTCGTGGCCGACATCGCCCGCCGTCTCGAGGGCCGGATGTCGGCCGCGGGCATGGAGGCGCTGCTCTCCCACGGTCCGCAGGACTGCCCGTCCGACGCCGAGCGGGCCGGGTTCGCGAACACCGCGGGCGCGGACGTCGTGCTCTCGCTGCACGTCGACGCCAACCCGAGCCCGGCCGCCAACGGCCTCGCGGCCTTCCACTTCGGCACCGGCACGGGCGCGACCTCCACCGTCGGCGAGGCCCTCGCGGGCTTCATCCACCGCGAGCTGTTGGCCCGCACGCGGATGCTCGACTGCGGGGTCCACCCCCGCCCGTGGGAGCTGCTGCGGCTGACCCGCATGCCCGCGGTCCGCGTCGAGATCGGCTACCTGACCAACGAGGACGACCGCGAGTCCCTGCTCGACCCGGCGTTCCGCGACGTCGTCGCGGAGGGGATCCTCGTGGCCGTGAAGCGTCTCTACCTGCTCGGCCAGAACGACAAGCCGACCGGGACGTTCACCTTCTCCGACATCCTCCAGCGCGAGGAAGGCAGCCCGATCGGCGCGTAGGCCTGCGGCCATGTGAACGTTTGTGGACGCTGGGACGACCAAGAACGTTCACATGTGCGAAGCGCTCCGGGTGCATGGCAACCCGACGGTCGCCGATGTGTGAACGTTCTTGGTCGTCCCAGCGCCCAAAAACGTTCACATGCGCGAAGCGCTACCGGGGGGCCGGCGCCCCCACCGGGGCGGCCGGGGCCGTCGTCACCGACACCGAGCCCAGGAGCTGGGCGATCGCCGCCTCGACGTCCTCCTTCCAGGAGAACCCGGTGCGCATCTCGAGGCGCAGCCGCGGCCAGCGGTGGTGCGGCGCGACGGTCTTGAAGCCGACGGCGCGCAGGAACGCGGCCGGGAGCACGCAGCTGGGCGTGTCCTCGACGGTGCGGCCGTGGGCCTCCCCGCGGGCCCGCTCCGCGGTGTCGCCGAACGCCTCGAGCGCCTTCACACCGCGGCGGGAGAGGTCGCGCACGACGTCCTGCACGAGCATCCGCCCGACGCCGCTGCCGCTGAAGTCGGGCACCACGTGCAGACCGCACAGCAGGACCGCGTCGGCGCCCACGGGCGAGGTCGGGAACGCGGCCGCCCGGGGGACGGCCGCCGGCGGGGCGTAGAAGGCGTAGCCGGCCGGGACACCCTCGACGTGGGCGATCCGCCCGCAGGAGCCCCACTCGAGCAGGACGCCCGAGACCCAGGCCTCTTTCTCCAGCTCCAGCGTGCCGAACTCCTCGGCCTGCGCGCCCAGGTGCGGCGGGAGCTCCCAGTAGACGCAGCGACGACAGCCCTTGGGCAGCTCGTCGATGTTGTCCAGGGTGACCCCGACACACTCTCGCGACACCGACACTCCCGTCCTGCCTGCGCCTGACCCTGCCGGGGAGCATGCGTACCCCTCCGTGCCGCCGTCGACAATACGGGCGCCACCGATCGTGGCGTCGGCGACGCCGAGGTCGCGCCGATCGTGGGACCCGGACGCGTAGACTCGCTCGGCGATCCACTCCTGCCAGGCCCACGGAGAGTCGCCGATGACCGCGATGCCGCCCGAACACCGCACCACCGGGTCCCTCGGACCGGCCGCGGCGGCGGGCGCGGCGGGCGACGCGGGGGACCCCCACCTCGAGCGCTACGCCGCTCGCACCGCGGGGATGACCGCCTCCGAGATCCGGGCGCTGTTCGCGGTCGCCAGCCGCCCCGAGGTGGTCTCCCTCGCCGGCGGGATGCCCAACCTCGCCGCGCTGCCGCTGGAGTCGCTCTCGGTCGAGGTCGCCGGTCTCGTCGCCGCCGAGGGGCAGAGCGCCCTGCAGTACGGCTCCGCCCAGGGCGTCCCGGTGCTGCGCGAGCAGATCGGCGAGGTCATGGCGTTCGAGGCGGGCAGCCTCGCGGCCACCGGCGGGTTCGCGCCCGACGACGTCGTCGTCACCGTCGGCTCGCAGTCGGCGCTGGACATGCTCACCCGCCTCTTCGTCGACCCGGGCGACGTCGTGCTCGCCGAGTCGCCGTCCTACGTCGGGGCGCTGGGCTCGTTCGCGGCCTACCAGGCCGAGGTCCGCCACGTGGCCATGGACGACGACGGCCTGCTCCCGGCCGCCCTCGACGAGGCCCTGCAGCGGCTCGCCCGCGAGGGCCGGCGGGCGAAGTTCCTCTACACCGTGCCGAACTTCCAGAACCCGGTCGGGGTGAGCCTCGCCACGGAGCGGCGCCCGCAGATCGTCGAGATCTGTCGTCGTCACGGCGTACTGATCGTGGAGGACAACCCGTACGGGCTGCTCGGCTTCGACGGACAGACCTTCCCCTCGCTGCGCTCGATGGACCCGGAGAACGTCGTCTACCTCGGCTCGTTCTCCAAGATCTTCGCCTCGGGCCTGCGGGTGGGCTGGGCGCTGGCCCCGCACGGCATCCGCGACAAGCTCGTCCTGGCCGCCGAGTCCGCGACGCTCTGCCCGCCGGCGTTCACCCAGCTCGTCGTCTCGCGCTACCTCGCGACGCACGACTGGCGCAGCCTGGTGAAGTCGTTCCGGGAGATGTACCGGGAGCGCTGCGAGGCGATGCTCGCGGCCCTGGAGACCCACCTCCCCGACGGGTGCCGGTGGACGCGTCCCGAGGGCGGGTTCTTCGTGTGGGCCACGGTCCCGGAGGGCGTGGACACCCGGGCGATGCTGCCGCGGGCGATCACGGCCCGGGTGGCGTACGCGTCGGGCACCGGGTTCCACGCCGACGGGTCCGGCAGCCGCCACATGCGCCTGTCGTTCTGCTACCCGCCGCCGGAACGGATCACCGAGGGGGTCCGGCGCCTCGCCGGGGTCCTCGACGGGGAGCTCGACCTGCTGCGCACGTTCGGGGTGGCGGGTCCGCGCCCCGGGACGTCGGGCGGGCCGCAGGCGCCGTCGATGGACACCACCTGACCACGAGATAGGTTCCCGGCCGTGACCGACCCGGCCAGGACCGATCTCACCGTCGCCGTGCTCGCCGGCGGGCTCTCCCACGAGCGGGACGTGTCGTTGCGCTCGGGCCGGCGCATCGCCTCGGTGCTGCGCGACGCCGGCGCGGCGGTGGAGGAGTGGGACACCGACACCGCCCTGCTCGGTCGGCTGAGCACGACCCGGCCCGACGCGGTCGTCGTCGCCCTGCACGGGGGCGAGGGCGAGAACGGGGCCGTGCAGAGCGTCCTCGAGCTCGTCGGCGTCCCCTACGTGGGCACCCGGGCCCGCGACTGCCGGCGGGCCCACGACAAGCCCACGGCGAAGACGGAGCTGCTCCGGTCCGGGCTGCACACCCCGGAGTGGGTGGCGCTCCCGCAGTCGACCTTCCGCGAACTCGGCGCGGCGGGGATGCTCGACGCCCTCGTCGCCCGGCTGGGACTGCCGCTCATGCTCAAGCCGGACCAGGGCGGGTCGGCGCTCGGCGCGCACGTCGTCCGGGACGCCTCCGAGCTCCCCGCGGCCATGGTCGGCACGCTCGCCTACGGCGACACCGTGCTCGTGGAACGGTTCGTCGAGGGCGTAGAGGTCGCGGCCTCGGTGATCGACACCGGCGACGGCCCGGTGGCGCTGCCGGCGGTCGAGGTCGAGCCCGGGAACGGGGTCTACGACTACCGCGCCCGCTACACCGCGGGCCTCACCCGCTTCCACTGCCCGGCGCGGCTGTCCGACGAGGTCGCGGAGCGGGTGGCCGACGCGGCGGTCGCGGCGCACCGGGCCCTCGGGCTGCGCGACCTCTCGCGCACCGACGCCGTCGTGGACGCGGACGGCCGGGTCCAGGTCCTCGAGGTGAACGTCTCCCCGGGCCTCACCGAGAACTCACTGCTCCCGCGGGCGGTGACCGCGGCCGGCCGCGACCTCGCCGAGGTCTTCACCCGGCTCGTCGACCGGGCGGTCGCGCGGGGGGCCGGGGAGTGAGACACGTCAGCGTCGATCGCAGGGCGCCCTGAGATCGACGCAGA
>NZ_JBVPVA010000728.1:0-1309 GCF_055612215.1 Actinomycetospora sp.
CAGCCCGAGGAGCGCCTCGACGAGCACCGCGTCCTTGCCGCCCGCCCCCGGCCCGGAGCCCGCCACGTGGCCGAAGAAGCCGGACCACCCGAGCGAGGCGACGATCCGCCGGGCCGCCGAGGTGGCCGCCGACGTCGCCACCGCCATCTCGACGCCCGCCCCGGCCCACGCCGCGAGGACGGCCTCCACCCCGTCGACCGGTCGCAGCCCGCCGCGTTCGAGGAGGGTGCCGTCGAGGTCCCAGACGACGCAGGCCCACGGTGAGTCCACGCCGAGAGGATTCCATCCCCTCGTGGGGCAGGACGCGGTTGCGCGCCGGGACGGGCGGTAACCCGCGCCCATGGGTTACGACGTCACGCAGGTACAGAAGTCGCTCGGGGGTTTCTCCTACCCGGGCAGCCCCGACCAGCTCGCCGACCACGCCAAGGAGAAGGGCGCGGACCAGGATCTGGTCGACACCATCCGCGGTCTCGACAAGGACCAGTTCGACGGCCCGAACGCCGTCATGGAGAAGCTCGGCGAGGCGAACGTGCTCGGCGGGTCCTGAGCCGGAGGGCGGTCCGCGGTCCGGGACGCGTCGTCCCGGACCGTGGCCGTGCCGCTCAGCGCGGCATCGACGGGATCCGCTTCTCGACGACCTCGCGGGCGCCCTCGAGGGTGCCGTCGTTCGTCCACACCTCGGGATCGAGCTGGCTGACGTTCCACCCCCCGGGCCGCACCCGGGTCCCGTAGAGGAAGACGTCCTTCTCCTGGACCCACTCGATCTCGTAGTCGATGGGCTGCTCGCCGTCGGACTGCCACGTCCACACCGCGCCCGAGCGCCGGCTCGACTCCCGGACCCGACGACCCTCGACGTCCAACTCCGCCACGACGAATCCTCCCCGCCGGTCGATGTGCGCACACGACCGGATCGCGTCCGACCTTCCGCCGAACGGAGCACGAGCGTAAGCCGGTCCCGCGACCGCGCCGCGTGAGGGTCGCGGCGGGAGCAACGACACATCGCCTGTCCGTGCGGGGCGCGGGTGGCGACGATGGTCGGGACACCACCGTGACCCTGGTCTCCGCGACCGGCACGCCGCCCGCCCGCCGCCACGCTCACCGAGGAGCCCGATGACCGCCCCCTTCACCGTCGAGCTCGACCCCACCCCCGGCCGTCGCCAGGGCGAGGAACGGTTCGTCCTGCACCTCGACGGCGAGACCCGCGAGGTCGTGCTGCACGACTACGCGACCGTGTACTCCGTGCCCGGGCTCTACGAGGAGGTCGTGCAGCGCCGCCTGCAGTGCGCCTCGCCGGCCACGGTCGCCGACG
>NZ_JBVPVA010000650.1:0-1596 GCF_055612215.1 Actinomycetospora sp.
CACGCGCGCGCCGCGGTGCGCGTGCACCTCGACCAGGCCCTCGGCGGCCAGCCGCGCGAGCGCCTCCCGGACCGGGGTGCGCGAGACGCCGAGCCGCTCGGCGAGCTCCACCTCGCCCAGGCGCGCCCCGGCGGGGAGCTCTCCGCGCAGGATCGCCTCCCGCAGGCTGCCCTGGGCGCGTTCGGAGGCGCGGGCAGCGGCGGGGGACGCGCCGCTGGTCGTCGTCGTCATCGCACCTCCACGCGGGTTGTACGCAACGTAGGGTCGCTCGACGGCCCGGGCAAGGGCTTGTCCGCACGTCACGTTGCTGCTACGCCGTCAGGTCTGATCCGTGTTGTACACAGAGAGGGACACCATGGCCGATCTGCTCAGCCGCCCCGGCGACCGGCGGGGCCGCCTGCGCGCCCTGCTCGACTCCGACCGGCCCGTCGTCGCCCCCGGCGCGTACGACGCGCTCTCGGCCCGGCTGGTGGAGCAGGCGGGGTTCGACGTCGTCTACATGACCGGCTTCGGGACGACCGCCTCGCTGCTCGGTCGGCCCGACGTCGGGCTGCTCGGGCAGGCGGAGATGGTGGACAACGCGCGGCGGATGGCGGGCGTGGTCGACGTCCCGCTGATCGCCGACGCCGACACCGGCTACGGCAACCCCATCAACGTCATCCGCACGATCCGCGAGTACGAGCAGGCCGGCGTCGCGGGGCTGCACCTCGAGGACCAGGTGATGCCGAAGAAGTGCGGGCACCTCGCGGGCAAGGAGGTCGTGCCCCTGCCCGAGATGGTCGCCAAGATCCGGGCGGCCGTGGACGCGCGGACCGACCCCGACCTCGTGCTCATCGCGCGCACCGACGCCGCCCAGCAGTACGGCGTCGACGCGGCGATCGAGCGGGCGCGGGCCTTCGCGGACGCGGGGGCCGACCTGCTCTTCGTCGAGGCGCCCACCTCCGACGAGGCACTCGAGCAGGTGGCGACGGCGCTCTCGGGCCACCGGCTGGTGTTCAACGGGGCCGAGGGCGGTCGGACCCCCCTCCCCCCGCTGGAGAAGCTGCGCGACCTGGGCTTCGCGCTCGTGCTCTACCCGGTCTCGACGCTGCTCGCCGCGGCCTCGGGCATCCGGGCGATGCTCGGGCGGCTGCACGAGGAGGGTTCGCCGACGAAGGCGCTGGGCGACCTCGACGCGGCACCCGGCGGGATCGGCGGGCTGGACGCGTTCACCGAGGTCGTCGGGATCGAGGAGGTCCGGGAGCTGGAGCAGCGGTACCGGTAGGCGGCCTTCGGCCTCGTGAGCACTTGTCCGTGTCATAGGACGCACAAGTGCTCACGAGCCTCCGGCACCTAGGTTCGGCGACCCCGCCGCAGCGCGACGCCGAGCAGCACGAGCGCGGCCACCGACAGCACCAGCGCGATGATGCCGACGACGAGGGCCGGGGTGGCCGACGATCCGGCGTCGGACGGTGCCGCCGCGGACTGGTTCCAGGCGACGACCTGGCCGTCGCTGTAGGTCTGGTTCGCCGGGAAGGCCATCGAGGGGGCGTTCGGCAGCGGACCGACGAGCAGCGAGAACTGGTCGAACTGGCCCGGCGCGATCGCGACCTGCGG
>NZ_JBVPVA010001022.1:0-3634 GCF_055612215.1 Actinomycetospora sp.
TTCGCCGCGGACGCCTCGGCGAGCTGACCCGCACGGGTCCGGAGCAGGGCGGACGCCCTGCCCGTGATCGTCCCGGGTAGACGGGGCGATCGGCGCGCGCGCGTCGGGTGGCTCGCACGTGATCTCTGCGCGGTTCGGCCACGAGAGTGACGGGCGTCGCTCGTCGCGCTGTGGCCGTTGACACCCGCCTGCTTCCCCCGCACCATCGGTCTCGACGTTGACTGTTAACAGTCAACTGTCGAGAGGCCGGGTTCGCGCGGCTCCGCCTCGATCCGAGTCCCTCCTGATCAGCGGAGATCACCATGACCGACCGGCAACCACCCGCTTCCGCGGACGTCACGAGCGCCATCGCCGCGAAGACCCCGCCCGAGGGCACCCCCGCCCGCAAGCGGGTCGCGATCGGCGCCTCCGTCGGCGCGACGATCGAGACCTACGACTTCATCGGCTTCGGCACCGCCGCGGCGCGGGACTTCAACACCGCGTTCTTCCCCTCCAGCGACCCCCTCTCGGGCACGCTGCTCTCCTTCGCCACGCTCGGCATCGGGTTCGCGGTGCGGCCGCTCGGCGGGATCGTCGGCGGTTACCTGGGCGACCGGATCGGGCGCAAGCCGGTCCTGGTCGGGTCGCTGCTCCTGATGGGCATCGCCACCGTGCTGATCGGGGCGCTGCCCACCTACGCACAGGTCGGCGTGTGGGCCGGTGTCCTGCTGGTGACCGTCCGCGTGATCCAGGGCCTCGCCTTCGGCGCCGAGTGGGGCGGGGCCATCCTCATGTGCTTCGAGCACGCCCCGTGGCGCAAGCGCGGGCTCTACACCGGCATCACCCAGGCGGGGTTCCCCGTCGGGCTGCTCCTGGCCAACCTCGCGTTCCTGGCCTCGGTCCCGCTCGGCGGGACGTGGGCGTGGCGCGTGCCCTTCCTGCTCAGCGCGATCCTGATCGCGATCGGCATCGCCATCCGGCTCAAGGTCGAGGAGTCGCCGGAGTTCGAGGGCCTCAAGGCCGAGGGTGACGTCTCGAAGAACCCGCTGTTCGAGGTGCTGCGCACCGACTGGCGCAACGTGCTCCGCGCCTTCTGCCTGCGCACCACCGAGACCGCCGGCTACGCGGTCAGCGTGACGTTCGTGCTGTCGTACCTGACCAGCGAGAAGCTCGCCGGCCGCCCGGTCAGCCTCACCGCGATGCTCATCGCCGCCGGCGTCGGTATCGCGGCCACCATCTGGTTCGGGTCGCTGACCGACCGCTTCGGACGCCGCCCGGTCTACCTGTTCGGCACCGTCGTCACCCTGCTGTGGGGAATCCCGCTCTTCCTGCTGCTCAACACCGGCGCCGCCCTCGCGATCGTCCTGGCGTTCCTGATCAGCTACGCGCTCTGCCAGAACTCCCTGGCCGGCGTGCAGGGTGCATGGTTCTCGGAGCTGTTCGCGGCCCGGACCCGCACGACCGGCGCCTCGCTGGCCTACCAGCTCTCCGCGGTCGTGTCCGGGTTCACCCCGCTGATCGCGACCGCGCTGTTCGCCGGCGTCGGCTGGATCGGCCCGGCGCTGCTCATCAGCTTCTACGGGCTGCTCGGGCTCGTCGCCACCCTGCTCACCCGCGAGACCTGGGGCCCGTTCGAGCGCGCCACCGCCGTCGAGGCGGAGCGGGCGCACCGCGCGGCGGCCCATGCCGACACGGCCGCGACCCACACGGTCGCCGGCTGACCCCCACCCACCACCCGAGAGGACTCCGACATGACCGCCACGACGAGCTCACCACCGGACGTCGCGACCACCGACGACCGGGTCGACCGGCTCCGCGACGCCGCCTACCGCATCCGCCGCCACGCCCTGGACATGGGCGAGGTCCAGGGCCAGGGCTACATCGGCCAGGCCCTCGGCGTCGCCGACGTCCTCGCCGTCCTGTTCGGCGACGTGCTGCGCTTCCGTGCCGCCGACCCGGAGTGGCCCGAGCGTGACCGCTTCCTGCTCTCCATCGGCCACTACGCCATCGCCGCCTACGCCGCGTTCGCCGAGGCCGGGATCCTGCCGGTCGAGGAGCTCGAGACCTACGGCTCCGACGGATCCCGGCTGCCGATGTCGGCGATGGCCTCCTACACGCCCGGCATGGAGATCTCCGGCGGCTCGCTGGGCCACGGTCTCGGCATCGCGACGGGCATGGCCCTCGGCCTGCGCCACCAGGGCCGTGCCGCCCGCGTGGTGAACCTGCTCTCCGACGGCGAGCTCAACGAGGGCGCGACGTGGGAGGCGGCCATGTCCTGCGCCCACCACGGCCTGTCGAACGTGCTCGCCGTCGTCGACGTCAACGCGCTGCAGGCCGACGGGCCGACCGCCGGGGTGCTGCGCGTCGACCACCTCACCGACAAGTGGACCGCCTTCGGGTGGAACGCCCGCCGCGTCGACGGCAACGACATCCCGGCTCTGCTCACCGCGCTCGACGAGCTCCGCGACGCCCCCGACCGACCCTCGGTGCTCCTCTGCGACACCCGCCCCGGGCGCGGCGTGCCGATGCTCGAGACCCGCGAGAAGGCCCACTTCCTGCGCGTCGAGACCCACGAGTGGCAGATCGCCCGCGACCAGCTCCTGGAGAGCTCGACCCCCACGGAAGGACACCAGCGATGACCACGACGGCCCCCCGCACGAAGCTCACCACCTCGGCGATGATCGCCTCGTTCGCCGACCCCGACCAGCGCACCACTCCGGCCCCCTTCGGCCACGCCCTCGCCGCGCTGGCCGCGGAGCGTCCCGAGATCGTCGGGCTCTCCGCCGACCTCGCCAAGTACACCGACATGCACGTCTTCCGCGAGGCGCACCCCGACCGGTTCTTCCAGATGGGCATGGCCGAGCAGGTGATGCTCGGGGCCGCCGCCGGCATGGCCGAGGTCGGGCTCGTCCCGTTCGCCTCGACCTACTCGGTGTTCGCCACCCGCCGGGCCTACGACTTCCTGTGCCTCGACATCGCCGAGCCCGGGCTCAACGTGAACGTCGTCGGCGGTCTGCCCGGCCTGACCACCGGCTACGGGCCCAGCCACCAGGCCACCGAGGACCTCGCGATCCTGCGCGGCTGCCCGGGGCTCACGATCGTCGACCCCTGCGACTCGGTCGACATCGCCGCCGCCGTCCCCGCCCTGGCCGACCACGACGGGCCGACCTACCTGCGGCTGCTGCGTGGCTCGGTGCCCACCGTGCTGGACGAGTACGACTACCGCTTCGAGCTCGGCAGGGCCGCCGAGCTGCGCTCCGGCCGCGACGTCCTGCTGATCTCGACCGGGCTGATGACCATGCGCGCCCTGCAGGCCGCCGCCCGCCTCGAGGCCGACCACGTCGACGTCGCCGTGCTCCACGTCCCCACGATCAAGCCGCTCGACCGCGAGGCGATCGTGCGTGCGGCCCGTTCCGACCGGCTGGTGCTCACCTGCGAGAACCACACGGTGGTCGGCGGACTCGGCGAGTCGGTGGCCACCGCCCTCGCCCTGGCCGGCGTCTCGACGCGGTTCGGGCAGGTCGGGCTGCCCGACGAGTTCCTGGCCGCCGGTGCCCTGCCCACGCTGCACGACCGCTACGGGCTGTCCAGCGATGCGCTCGTCGCGCGGATCAGGGCCGAGCTCTCCGACCGGGCGCCGTGGCCCGCCGACCCC
>NZ_JBVPVA010001142.1:0-7912 GCF_055612215.1 Actinomycetospora sp.
GTGCGGGGGGCGGGCGGCGCCGCGACCGGCGGCGCGCCGGGCGCGGGCGAGGGGACCCCGGCGGCGGACGCGGCGTCGGGCACCAGCTGGGTTGCGAGGTCCCCGTCCACCCCCCGGGTGACGACCAGGGTCGCGACCGAGGTGCTCGTGACCGGCACCCGCACCGTCGTCTCCTTGCCGTTGCGACTGGTCAGGCGCACCGACCAGGGGTGCGCGGCGACGGTCGCGTACGGGGTGGCCGAGCCGTAGAAGAGGGTGCGGGCGACGGGGATGTCGGCGTCGCGACCCGCCGGGTCGCTGGCCTGGACGTCGAGCGGCCCCACCTCGGCGGCGGCCTGCACGACCCGCAGTGCCCCGGTCCCGGACGCGGCGGGCGCGGTCTCGTCGTCGAGCACCTGGGCCTGGGTGGCGCCGCCCGGGCCGATGTCGACGAACGTCGCGGTCTGGGCGGACCCGGCGGGCAGGTCGACGGCGACGTCGAAGAGGGGCGCGCTGGAGGCGGGCGCCCCGGCCGGGCGGCCCTGGAGGCGGTAGGTCCCGGCCGGCTCGGTGAGGTAGGGGCTCACCGCGCGGTAGGACACGTCGCCCGCGACCTTGGTCAGCGGCAGGTTCGGCCCGGTCGCGTACATGTCGACGGCGGGGGTGGTCGGCGAGAGGTGCGCGAGCCGCAGCATCCCGCTGCCGGGGTCGGCGGTCGCCTCACGGACGCCGAGCACCCCGACGGTCCCGAGCGCGACGGCGAGGACCCCCACGCCCGCACCCGCGATCCACAGCCACCGCCGCCGTCCCGCCCGCCGTTGCTCCATGAGATCTCTGTTCCCCCATTCGGGTGTGCGTTATACCCGATCAGAACTGTCGGCCCCACAGCTGTCGCCGAGAGGTCACTCCGAGCTTCGCGAACACGTTCCCGAGGTGGTAGCTGATCGCCTTCGGGGTGACGTAGAGGGCCGCGGCCACCTCGCGGCTGGTCATCCCCTGGGCGACGAGGCGGACCACCTCGCGTTCGCGCGGGGTCAGGTCCGCGTGCTCCGGGGGCTCCTCGGTGGCCGGGGCCAGGGGCAGCGTCTCGGGCGGCGCGGGGACCGCACCGGCGGTGGCGGCGACCGCGGCCCGCGGCCGGCCGCCGGGCGCCCGCGCCGCCGGGACGTCCCGGCGGGCGTCGGCGGGGGGCGCGGTGTCCAGGCCGTGGATGTCGGCGTCGATCTCCGCGTCGATGCGGGCCACCCACGGCCGGGCGCCCAGGGCCGCGTACCCGCGGCGGGCGGCGGCGAGGTCGGCCGCGGCGCTCGCCCAGCCGCGGGCCCGGGCGAGGAAGCCCGCCGACGCGTGCAGCGCGGCGATCTCGGTCGGGCACGACGCGGCGCCGTCCGGGTCGGCCTCGGCGAGGTCCAGCGCGGCGCGGTAGGACGCCCGCGCCGCGTCGACGTCGCCCGCGTCCTCCGCCAGCCGGCCGAGCAGGCGGTGGCGGGACAGCGTGAACCACAGCGGCGTCCCGAACACCGGCCACCCGTCGATCTCGCGCGCGGCGAGGCGCGGGTGCCCGGCGTCGAGCGCGGCCTCCGCTCGCAGCACGCGCCACGGCGCCGTCGGGGCGTCGAGCAGCGGGGGCACCGGGGCGTCGGCGAACGCGGTGAGGAGGCGGTGCGCGCGCTCGGGCTCCCCGCGGGCGTGCGCCACCAGCGCCTCGCTGGTCGTGAGGGTGGCGAGGCCGCGGCTGTGCGGCGCGCGGCGCAGGTCCTCGCGGGCCGTCCGCAGGTGGGCCTCGGCCTCGTCACCCTGTCCGCGCAGGGCCAGCACCGCCGCCCACAGCGAGCGCGACGCCGGGCCGATCCAGGTGTCCCCGATCTGCCGGGACGTCGTGGCGCCCACCCGGGCCTCCGCCTCGGCCTCGTCGAGGCGCCCGGTCCGCAGGGCCGCCTCCGCGAGGTAGAGGTGCACGAGCCGCCCGGTGGTGGTGAGCCCGCCGGTGCGGATGCGGTCGAGACCCTCGTGCAGCCGGGTGTACGCCTCGGCGGTGCGTCCGGCGGCCAGGCAGAGCCGTCCCGCGATCACCGCGGGGTCGGCGCCGTAGGCGACGGGCAGCAGGTCCTCGAGGACGTCGAGCCCGGCGTCGGGACCCCACTGCTGGGCGCGGCCGACGGCGTGCAGCACCTGCATCTGCTCGCGCCGGCGCGGCTCCGCGGTGAGCCGCGGGACCCGGTTCGCCGCCTCCACCGCGCGGGCTCCGCGGCCGTGCAGGGCGTGGTCGGCGCCCAGGAGCACCGCGGCGAGGGCGGTGACGCGGGGGTCGGCGTCCGGGTCGTCCGCGGCGGCCTGCAGGCGCCGGTTCGCCTCCGGGTCGGAGGCCTCGGAGAGCAGCATCCCGAGGGCGAGGTCGCGCTCGGCGCCGGGACGGGCCTCGCGGAGTTCCGGCTCGAGCGCCCGCAACCGGCCGGGCGACCCCGCGCGGACGAGGCGCACGGCGGCCGCGAGCACGCGGGACTCCCGCTCCGTGCCGGTGGGGCTGAGCTCGGCCGCCCACAGCAGGCGGGTCGCGGCCTCGTCGTGATCGGTGACCTCCGCGGCGGCGGACTCGTCGAGCACCGCCGCGAGGGCGGGGTGCGGACGTCCCGCCGCCCCGGCCACGGCGTGGGCGAGCCCGGCGCGGCCCCCGAGGGCGATCCCGGCGGCGTCGTGCAGGGCCCCGGCCCGGTCGGGGGGCAGCGTCGCCAGCACCGTGACGCGGAGCAGGCGGTGCACGAACCGCAGCACCGCCCGGGCGCCGAGCCGGTCGACGACGACGAGGCCCGACCCGACGAGCTCGGCGACCTCCCCGTCCCCCACGTCCGCGTCGTCCAGGCCGGCCACCCGCTCGACGAGGGCGACCGGGGCCGGCTCGCCGAGGACGGCCAGCGCGTCGAGCAGGCGCCGGGCGACCGGGCCGAGCGCCGCGGCCGCGCGGGCGGCGTCGGCGGACAGCGTGCTCCAGGGCGGGGGCGGGGCCACGCCGGCGAGCACGTCGTCGTCGAGGCCGCGCACGAGCAGGGCGAGGTGCACGGGGTGCCCGCCGGTCGCGGCGACCAGGCGGGCGGCGACCTCGCGGCTCGGAGCGGGTGAGGAGGGGCGGCGGGAGGCGACGAAGGCGGCCACGGAGGGCACGTCGAGGCCCCCGACGACGAGGGTGCGCGCCTCCTCGCCGGAGCTGCCGGAGCTGCCGGGCGTGCCGGAGCTGCCGGGCGTGCCGGAGCTGCCGGGCGTGCCGGACGTCCCCCCGTCCCGGGCGAACAGCCACGGCCACCACGCCCGGGTGCCCGTGGGCAGGCGGTCGGGGTCGGTGGCGGTGGCGAGGACGAGGAGCCCGTCGGAGTGCAGCCGGGCCAGCAGGTCGGTGAGCACGGTGGCCGAGGCGGGGTCGACGTGGTGCAGGTCGTGCAGCGCGAGGACGACGACGCGGTCGCCGCGCGGTCCCCGCCGGACGCGGAGCAGGGCGTCGTGCAGGCCGGGGGCCGAGCGGCACGACGTCGCCGCGGCGGGGGCGGCGACCGCGTCCAGCGCGCGCGCCAGCCGCTCGGTGGTGGCGTAGGCGACCGGGACGTCGCTCGGCCCCGCCGTCGGTTCGGGGGCGGCGACCCGGACGACGACCGGTCCGCCGTCGGCACCGGCCGCGAGCTGGCCGCAGAACGCGTCGGCGAGGGTGGAGGTGCCGATGCCCGACTCACCCGTGAGCAGGACGCGGGCGGCGCCACCGGCGCGGACCCGGTCGAAGCACTCGTGGAGCGCCACGATCTCCGCGCCGCGACCGACCGGGGGGAGGGTCCCGGGAGCCTCGACTCCGCTCGCCGCCGTCCCCGGCACGGTGCACCTCCTGCTCACGCTGCGTGTCAACGTCACCCACCTGGTGGGCTAACAGATTCCACCAGAACGATTAGTGGAGGTCCAGCGTTCGCCTGATGTAGTTGTTCATAACACGATCGGGTTAACCCGGTCGCCGTGTGTCCACGGACGAGTGATCTAGCCGGGGGAGACCTGGGAACTCTTCCCAGGGTCAGGGTGCCTGCTGGTCGCGGACGATCCCACCGTCCGTGTTTCCGATCGGGGACCGCCGGAGGTTGACCGCGCATGACCGCTGCCCGGACGTCCGCGAACGCCGTGACCCCGTCACACACCGTCGCGTCCACCCGGGTCGATCTGCCTGTTCGGCGCATCCGTCGGGAGCGGCCGCTCGACCCGCCGTCGTCCCGCCCGCTCTTCGGCATCCGCCGCGCGGGATCGATCCAGGCCTGGATGCTGGTGCTCCCCGTCGACGCCCTCGCGGCCGCCGCGCCCATGATCTGGGAACCGCACTACTACAAGGCCTTCGCCGCGCTCGCCCTGATCACCGTGGCGCTGGTGTGCGGCGGCGGGCGGTACCGCGCCCGCCTGCACCTCTCGGTCCTCGACGAGCTGCCGCTGCTGCTCGGCCGCCTCCTGGTCGCGATCGCGCTCGTCGCCGCGGTCTTCGCGGTGCGCCACGACGACGTCGGCGTCATGGAGTTCGTCGCGGCCGCGCTCGCCTCCGTCGTGCTCGTGGTGGTGGCGCGGTGCCTGACGACGGGCGTGGTCCTCACCGCGCGCAAACGCCGGGTCGTCGCGCACCGCACGATGATCATCGGAGGCGGCACGACCTCCCGGGAGGTCGCGACGCTGCTGGCGCGCTACCCGCGCTACGGGCTCGCCGTCGCGGGGCACGTGGACAGCACCGAGCCGGGCCGGAGCGGGGCCGACGAACCGGCTCGCGGCCCGGTCATCGGGCCGCTCCCCTACCTCGGCAGCCTCGACGACCTCGACGACCTGGTCCGCGCGCACGGCGTGGACGTCCTGCTCGTCGGCGACGGGTCCTTCCGCGAGGAGGACCTGCTCGACCGCGTCCGCACCTCCGCCACCGAGCACTGCGACCTGCTCGTCGTGCCCCGGCTGCACGCCTTCGCGACGGCGTCGGGCACCGCCGACCACATCGGGTCGCTGCCCGTGATGCGCATCCGCACCCCGGCGCTCTCCGGCCCCGCCTGGCGGCTCAAGCGCGCCTTCGACCTCGTCCTGAGCGCCCTGCTGCTGGCCGTCCTCTCGCCGGTCCTGCTCGCGTGCGCCGCGGCCGCCCGCCTGGAGGGCGGACCGGGCGTCCTCTTCCGCCAGGAGCGCATCGGACGCGACGGGCGCCGCTTCGAGTGCCTGAAGTTCCGGTCGATGCGGCCCGCCTCGGAGACCGAGTCGGCCACCCGGTGGACCGTCGCGCACGATCCCCGCGTCGGGCCGGTCGGCCGGGTGCTGCGGGCGACCTCGCTCGACGAGCTGCCGCAGCTGTGGAACATCCTGCGCGGCGACATGACGATCGTGGGACCCCGACCGGAGCGTCCCCACTTCGTGGAGCGCTTCTCCGCCGAGCACCCGCGCTACGGTCACCGCCACCGCGTGCCGGCGGGGCTGACCGGGCTCGCGCAGGTCTCCGGGCTGCGCGGCGACACCCCCATCTCCGACCGGGCGCGCTTCGACAACTACTACATCGAGAACTGGTCGCTGTGGCTCGACGCGAAGGTCCTGCTCCGTACGGTCGCCGAGGTGGTGCTCGCGCGCGGCCGCTGAGTCGCGGGCACGATCACCGGTGCTGACCCGCCGCCGGGTCCTCGCCCTCGGTGCGGGCGCGGCCGCCGTGCTCGGCGGGGCGCTGTCGTGCGGGGCGGCGCCCGCCCACCGGTCCGGGCCCCCGGCCACCGACGACGACCTGCCCCGCCTGTCCGGCGCCCCGCTCGCGACGGGGACGGTGCACGACGTCCGCGCCGCCGGGGCCACGGGTGACGGGCGCACCGACGACGCCGTCGCCTTCGCCCGCGCCCTGGCCTCGGCCGCGTCGGGCGACACCGTCCGGGTCCCCGCGGGGACCTACCGGCTCGTCCTGCCCCGGCCCTTGGCGGTCCCCGAGGGCGTGACGCTCGCCGGCGACCCGGGCCGCACGACGCTGCGCGTGGCCGCCGGCGTGACGGGCGCGATCGCGCCGGCCGGGGACGACGTCACCGTCGACGGACTGGAGATCGTGCGCGCCGACGACGCCGAGACGGTGCTGCTGCACGTCGGGCAGGTCGCGCGGCTGACCCTCTCGCGGCTCGTGCTCGCCGGGGCCACCGACGTCACCGACGCCTTCTGCCACGGCATCCAGCTCGGCGTCGACGGCGGGGTCTCGACGGACCTGGTGCTGCGCGACTGCCTGCTCCACCGGCTGACCTACGGGCTGTACCAGGCGAACGAGTCCACCGCGGTGACGGTCGGGGTGACCGTGACCGGCTGCACCTTCGCCCGCAACGCCAACACCGACCTCGAGTTCAACAGCCCCTCGGGCTCGTTCCGCCGGGTCCGCGTGGGGCAGTGCACGTTCCGGGACAATGACTCCCCCGGGTTCGCCGTCGGGATCGCGTTCTGCGCCGACGTCGTGGTGTCCGGCTGCACGATGACGAACTACCGGATGGAGGCGGTGCACGTCGAGGACTGGTCCTCCGACGTCACCGTCACCGGCTGCAGGTTCACCGCGTGCGGGCTGCGGGAGTTCGCGCACATCCAGATCATCTCCGGCTCCTCGCGGGTGACCGCCCGCGCCAACGCCCACGACGCCACGATGAACACCCGGGCGATCGCCCTGGTCAACGCCCTCGCCGGCGGCAGTGGGGACACCGCGGGCGGGCGTGACGTGGTGCCGCCGAGCGCCGTCACGGTGGCCGCCAACGTCTTCCGCTGCTCGACCGCGGTGACCGCGGTGTCCTTCCACGGCGTGCGCGGCGGGTCGATCACCGACAACCGCGTCGAGGGGATCGCCCCGGCCGACGCGGTGGACCTGGACGGGGCTACCGGGGTGCAGGTGCGCTGAGGCACCGCGCGGCCGCGGCCAGGACGTCGTCGGCGCTGCGCTTGGGCGAGGCAGCGTCGGCGGGGACGTCCTCGGCCCAGCCGGTCCACGCGGTCCGCGCGTCCTCCAGCCCGCGGTGCACGCCGTCGACGTCGGGCTCCACGACCCAGGCGCCGGGCGTGTCGGCCAGGTTCTCCGCGATCCCGGCGCGCGCCGAGACCACCACCTGCAGCCCCGCGACCTGCGCCTCGAGCGCGGTGAACCCGTAGACCTCCTCGGTGGAGGGCAGCACGAGGGTGTGCGTCCGCGCGAGGATCCCGACGACACCGGGCTCGTCGAGGAACCCGTGGAAGGTCACGCGGTCGGCGATCCCGAGCCGGCGGGCGGTCGCCTCGAGCTCCCCGCGCTCCACCCCGTCGCCCGCGACGTCGAGGGTGGGCGCGCCGTCGAGGCGGGCGAACGCCTCGAGCAGCGTGCCCACGTTCTTGCGCGCGATGAGCTGCCCGACGACGACGAAGCGGTGCTGCGCGGCGTCCGGGCCCGTGGCGCCGCCCTCGGCGCGGGCACGCAGCTCGCGCGGCCGCGTCCCGAACGCCTCCAGGTCGACCGAGTTCACCGACTCGACGATGCGGTCGGGCGCCACGCCGGTGTGGATCGCGGCCTGGCGGGCCGCCGGGCCCGGCACGACGACCGCGCCGGCGCGGGGGAACAACCGGGTACGGAGCCAGGCGACGGGCCCGTGGTCGAACTGGCGGGACTCCAGCGTCGACTCCGAGAAGATCACGTAGGGCACCCCGCGTCGGTGGGCGCGCAGCATCGTCCAGGCGCTGGCGACCTGGGCCCACGTGGGGATGACGACGACGTCGGCCGCGTCGAGCACCGTCCGGGTCCATCCCGGGCGCAACGCGGCCTGGTAGGAATCCAGCCGGCTCGCGACCCGCCGCGGGAGCGGCACGCGCATCGACGGCAGCACCGCGGACGAGTAGCCCGAGTGCTCGCGGTAGACGAAGTGACGCTCGGGCTCCTCGGTGAACAGGAAGTGCACGTGGAAGTCACAGCGGG
>NZ_JBVPVA010001144.1:0-1375 GCF_055612215.1 Actinomycetospora sp.
CGCCGGGGGTCGGCGCAGGCTCTCGGCAGGTGACGGACCGGTCTCGGGGCCGTGCCAGGATGCCCCCATGAGCGCCGGCGCCGCGATGCCGCCACCGGGGCCGGGAGCGTCGGCGGGCACGTCCGGCACCGTCGCCCGGCCGGTCGGTGCCGCGGAGTCGGTGGCCGCGAGCCGCGCCTGGTGGGACGACGAGGCGCCCGGCTACCAGGCCGAGCACGGCGCCTTCCTCGGCGACGTCGACTTCGTCTGGTGCCCCGAGCGGCTGCGCGAGGCCGACGCGGGTCTGCTCGGTCCGCCGTCGGCCCTCGTCGGGGCCCGCGTGCTCGAGGTCGGCTGCGGCGCCGCGTCGTGCGCGCGCTGGTTGGTCGACCGCGGGGCCGACGCCGTCGGGATCGACCTCTCGGCCGGGATGCTGGCCCAGGCCCGCGCCGCCGACGCGCGCTCCGGGGTGGCCGTGCCGCTGGTCCAGGCCGACGCCTCCCACCTGCCCTTCCCCGATGGCGCCTTCGACCTGGCGTGCTCCGCGTTCGGCGCGGTGCCCTTCGTCGCCGACACCGCCGCTCTCATGGCGGAGGTCGCGCGGGTCCTGCGCCCGGGCGGGCGGTGGGTGTTCGCGGTCAACCACCCGATGCGCTGGATCTTCCCGGACGACCCCGGCGAGGACGGCCTGTGCGTCACGCAGTCCTACTTCGACCGCACCCCCTACGCCGAAGCCGACGACGACGGTCGCATCGTCTACGTCGAGCACCACCGGACGCTCGGCGACCGGGTCGCCGACGTCGTCGGGGCGGGCCTGGTGCTCGAGGGTGTCGTCGAGCCGGAGTGGCCCGACGACCTCGACGAGGTGTGGGGCCAGTGGTCGCCGCTGCGCGGCGCCCTGTTCCCCGGGACCGCGATCTTCCGGTGCCTTCGCCCAGGTGGCCCCGAGGGTCCCGACGACGGGTCGGGACCGGTCGGGCGCCCCCGATGACCGGCGGACCGCGCGCCGCGCTCCCGGACTCCCCCGCGCAGGTGCTCGCCGACCTCCTCGAGGTCCAGCAGCGCCGGTTCGCCGCGCTCGACCCGCGGCTGCCGCGCGCTGCGGCGCCCCCTCCCGGCGACGTCGTCGTGGTCGGGAACCCGCCCGAGCGCGTCGCCGGTGTCGTGACCCACCACGTGTGGCCCGCGGGCAGCGGGTCGCTGCTGTGGTCGGCCGCCCAGGTCACCGAGCTCCACCCGGTGATCGGCGCCGCGGGCCACGCCCCGCTGCACGCGCTGGTCGCGGCCTGGCGCGGTCAGGTGCTGCCCGCCGTGCTGCGCGACGAGGACTCCGCGGCCGTGGTCACCTGGCCCAGCCGCGACGTCGTCGCGACCCGCGTCTTCCTCGACCACGGGC
>NZ_JBVPVA010000035.1:0-11784 GCF_055612215.1 Actinomycetospora sp.
CGAGGGCCGTCAGGCCGGCTCCAGCCGCCAATCGCCGGTGGACTCGTCCCACGCCATGCGGACCACCCCGCGTGCCCGGGCGGCCTTCGCGAAGCTGAGGAACGAGGTGAAGCCGTAGGTCTTCTCCGAGAAGTCCGGACGCCGCTTGCGGACGCGGTCCTTGAGCCCGGACAGCGGCACGCCTCCCCCGGAGCGCGACTCCTCGGCTACGACCTCGGTGAGCAGCCGGAACGCGTCGTCCTCGGCGCGCTCGTTCTCCGGGAACGTCACCTCCGGGTCGCCCGCCGCCGACCCCGTCGCCAGCTCGACGATCCGTTGGTCCTGGAGGTGGCGCAGCAGTTCCCCGAACCCCCGGAACCCGTGCTCGGCCTCGTCGAAGGTCGGGTCCTGGCGCAGGATCGCGCGCTTGAGGCGGGACGCGAGGACCGGTCCGTCGCCACGGCGGGCGAGCCCCGAGAGCGTCCGCGTGACGAGGCGCCCGAGGGCCTCGTCGTCGTCGGGGGCGGGCTTCGCGGCGGTCTCCGCGCCGGCGGCGGGCGCCGGGGCCCCGGCGACCGGCGTCGCTTCCGCGGCCGGCGGCGAGGTGTCCACGAGGCGGTCGTAGTAGAGGAACTCGTCGCACGCGGGCGGGAGGAGCCGCGACGTCGAGGACGCCACGCCGATGCCGATCACCCGCTTGTCGAGCTCGCGCAACTTGTGCACCAGCGGGGTGAAGTCCGAGTCGCCGGTGCCGATGGCGAACGTCGTGACCCAGGACCGCTCGTAGGCGATCTCGACGGCGTCCACGGCCATCTTGATGTCCGCGGCGTTCTTGCGGGAGCCCCCGAGCCGCTGGGGGATGTCGATGAGTTCGACCTGCGCCCGGGCCAGCAGCCGGCGGTCCTCGTCGAAGTAGGACCAGTCGGCGTAGGCGCGGCGGGCGACCACCCGGCCGCGCACCGCCAGCGCGTCCGCGACGGGCGTGAGGTCGAACGGGCTCACCCCGAGCCCCTCGCGGGCCCCGATCGCGAGGTTCTCGTAGTCGAGCAGCATCGCGATCCGCTCGTCGCCTTCGTCGGGGTTGCCTGCCATGACCGACAGCCTGACAGGCCCGCCGATCAAGGGATGATCTGCACCTGGTCGTAGACCTGGAGGGTGTCGAAGAACTTCTCCGACGCGTCGTGCGAGAGGTGGACGCACCCGGCCGACTGGCGCTGGAGGCTGCCCTCGTGGAACGCGTCGCCGGGCGCGAAGAACACCGAGTTGTTCATCGGCGCGTGGTTGTACTCGTCGCTCTTGTGGTTCTTGTCCTTCCACATCACCGTGAAGGTGCCGGTGGGCGTCTCGGCGCCCTTGCCGCCGGTCGTCACGGGGACGGGACCGTCGATGACGTGACCCTTGCCGTCGGTCAGCCACGCCGTCTTCTGCGAGATGTCGACGCAGGCCTTGGCCGTGATCGCGCACGGGGTGGCGCTCTTCGTGGCGGGCGCCGGCGCGGCGGCCGGAGCCGGTGCCGGGGCGGCCGGCGCGGCCAGGGCGGGCGCGGCGAGCTGGAGCAGACCGGCGCCCACGACCGCGGCGGAGCCCACGCCGAGTCGCAGGCCACGTCCCTCGATCCGGGGACGGGCGCTCGCGTGGTGACGACCCATGGAATGGCCCTTTCGCGGTCGGTGATGCACAGCGTTCCATCTCTCAACGCTCACGGAACGGATTCGTTTCGGTGACGCAGGGAGCAGTGTGCACACCGCGACCGGTCGGCCGGAGGGCAGGGGTCACCGCGTTGAGCAGGCGATTCGTCCGAGAAACGCCCTCAGCGTGACGAGACGGGCGAAGCCGACGAATGCGACAGAACCCGACGACGGGCCCGACACGCCGCGCTTTCCTGGGACGTTCCTGTGGATCTCGGGGTGGTCACGATCCGATCACGATGCCGTGTCACCCGATCGAGTGGCCGCCGCGGTCAGGCCACGACGCGGACATCCACCCCGCGGTGCGCCGCGCTCTCGCGGGCCGCGGCGAGCACCTCGGCCTGCGGGTCGGGGAGCTCGGTGCCCGGCGAGACGTGCAGCTCCACGTCGAGGCCGGCGCGGACCGCGCGGTCGACCGCGGCCCGCAGGCGCGCGTCGAGAGTGGTCACGTCGGGGAGCTCGCCCCGGCCGTCGACCGGCAGGCCGACCCGGCGGGTGGGGCTCAGATCCAGGCTCATTCGGCCTCCTCGCGGGTCGCCGCGATCGGCGGTCCCCGGAGTCGATCACGCGGATCCTCGAGGCGGTCCGCGTACTGATGATCGGAGGTACCCGATCGGGTCCCCCGATACGCGCGAACGGCCCAGTCCCTCACCCGACGCCCGGCGGACGGACCCGATCGGGACCACACTTCCGGATATGGGCGGCGTCGAGGCGGGACCCACGCGCAACGACGTGGTCGCGGAGCTGACCGGCCCCGGTGGCCCCGCCGAGCTGGGCGAGGCCGTGGTGCGCGGGATCCCGCTGCGCGTCCACGTCACCGCGCCGCAGGTGCTGCGCGACGTGCACGACGGGACCGCGGCGCACGGCAACCGCCCCTACACCGTGTACGACGGCGAGCGCGTCACCTACGCGCAGCACCGCGCGCGGGTGGCCGCCCTCGCACGCCGCTACGCCGAGCTGGGCCTGCGCCGGGGCGACCGCGTCGCGGTCTGCCTGCGGAACTATCCCGAGTGGATGCCGCTGTGCTGGGCCGCGTGGGTGTCGGGGCTCGTGGTGGTGCCGCTCAACGCGTGGTGGCAGTCGGCCGAGCTCGCGCATGCGGTAGCGGACGCCGGCCCGCGGCTGGTCGTCGCCGACGGGGAGCGGGCCGCGGTGCTGCGCGAGGTGACCCCCGACGACGTCGGCGTGGTCGTGGTGCGCGGCGAGGCGCCGGGATGCATGACCTTCGCCGAGCTCCTGGGCGAGGTGACCGACGACCACCTCCCCGACGTGGCGCTCGACCCCGAGGACGACGCGTTCATCCTCTACACCTCAGGCACCACCGGACGGCCCAAGGGCGCCGTCGGGACACACCGCAACCTCTGCACCGACGTCCACAACCGCCGGCTGACGGTCGCGGTCGGCGCGCGGCTGTCCGGGGTCGCGCCGCCCGCGGCGCCCGGGGTGCTCCTGGCCTTCCCGATGTTCCACGTCGCCGGGCTCTGCGGGATGGTGAGCGGGACGGCCGGCGGGTCCACGATCGCGACGCTCTACCGCTGGGACGCCGGCGAGGCGCTGCGGGTCATCGCCGCCGAACGCCTCACCTCGCTCGCCGGGGTCCCGACGGTGGCCCGGGACCTGGTGCGCACGGCCGCCGCGACCCCGGGCGCCGACCTGTCCTCCCTGGTCGGCATCGGGATGGGCGGCGCCCCGATCCCTCCGGAGCTCGTCCGGCGCGTCGCCCCCGTCGGGGCGCCCTCGAACGGCTACGGGCTCACCGAGACCACCGCGGGCATCGCGTTCAACGCCGGCGAGGACTACCTCGCCGCCCCCGATGCCGTCGGGCGGCCGGTCCCGAGCGCCGACGTCCGCGTCGTCGACCCCGTGTCAGAGGCCGACCTCGGCGAGGGCGTCGTCGGCGAGCTGTGGTTCCGCGGGCCGAACGTCGTCCGTGGCTACTGGAACGCCCCGGAGGCGACCGCCGCGGCCTTCGTCGACGGCTGGTTCCGCACCGGCGACCTCGGGCGCGTCGACGACGGGGTGATCCGCGTCGTCGACCGGCTCAAGGACGTCGTGATCCGCGGCGGCGAGAACGTCTACTGCGCCGCCGTCGAGGCCGAGCTCCTCGAGGTCGAGGGCGTGCTGGACGCGGCCGTGGTCGGCGTCCCCCACCCGACGCTCGGGGAGGAGGTGGCGGCCGTCGTCGTCCACGCCCCCGGGGCCGCGCCGGACGAGGCGGCGCTGCACGACCGGGTCGCGACCCGCATCGCCGCGTTCGCCGCCCCCACCCGGATCGCGACCACGACCGAGCCGCTGCCCCGCAACGCCGTCGGGAAGGTCCTCAAGCGCGAGCTGCGCGCGTCGCTCGGGATCTGACCGCACCGGGGCGGCGCAGAGCCGGGCCGCGCAAGCAGGGAGTCGCGGTACCAGGCTCGCCCGCGCGCGAGGGGGCAGGCTGGGGACCATGACGCGGGGCGACACGACCGAGCTGGCGGCGGCGTTGCGGCAGTGGCGCGAGCGGCTGACCCCCGCCGACGCCGGCGTGCCCGCCGGGCCGCGACGACGCACGCCGGGCCTGCGCCGCGAGGAGGTCGCGCGGTTGGCCGGGGTGTCGGTCGACTACGTCGTGCGCCTGGAGCAGGGCCGGGGCCCGCACCCGTCGCCGTCGGTGCTCGGGGCGCTCGCCCGGGCCCTGCGGCTCTCCCCCGCCGAAGCCGGGCACCTGTTCGACCTCGCCGGGGTGGCCCTGCCGGGCCCGGGGCGGGTCAACGACGTCGTGCGCCCCAGCGTGCTGCGCCTGCTCGACCGGATGCAGGACCTCCCGGCCATGCTCATCGACGCGCGCAAGTCGCTGCTCGCCTGGAACCCGCTGGCCGACGCCCTGCTCGGCGACATCTCGGCGATCCCCCGGGAGCGCCGGAACCTGCTCTGGATGCGGTTCGGCCCGGGGGCCGGCGAGGGTCGCGGGCTGGTCCTCGACGAGGCGGGCGGCCGGGACCGGCTCGACCGCTCGGCCGTGGCCGACGCCCGGTCCGCCCTCGCCCGCTACCCCGACGACCCGGTGCTGCGCAGCCTGGTCGACGAGCTCCGCCGGGTCAGCCCGCGCTTCGCCTCGCTCTGGGCCGAGCGCCCGGTCGAGGACCACCGTGTGGACCGCAAGACCTACGACGTCGCCGGCATCGGGCGGATCACCCTCGACTGCGACGCCCTCGAGGTCCCCGACGACGGCCAGGTCCTGATCGTCTACTCCGCCGCACCGGGGAGCCCGGACGCGGAGAAGCTCGACCTGCTGCGCGTGGTGGGGCTGCAGAAGGTCTGACCGGGCTCAGCGCCCGTGGAACACCGGCCTCTCCTTGGCCAGGAACGCCTCGACGGCATCGCGGTGGTCCTGGGTGGCGCCGAGGCGGACCTGGGCGTGCGCCTCGTGGTCCAGGACGGTCGCCAGCGGGGACACGGTGCCCAGCGCGACGGCCTGCTTGATCTCGGCGTAGGCCAGCGTCGGGCCGGCGGCCAGCCGGCGGGCGAGCGCGAGCGCGGCGGCCTCGGTGGCCTCGGCGTCGGCGGCGACCTCGCGGACGATCCCCCAGTCGTGCGCCTGCTCGGCGGTGAAGGTGTCGCCCAGCATGAGGAGCTCGGTGGCCCGTGATGCGCCGACGCAGTGCGCGAGGGTCGCGGAGAGCCCGGAGTCGCCGCCGAATCCGATCCCGGAGAACGCCGTCGCGAACCTGGTGCCGGCGGCGGCGACCCGGAGGTCGCAGGCCAGCACGAACCCGAGTCCGGCGCCGACCGTGGTCCCGGTGATCGACGCGACCACCGGCTTCGCCATCCCGGCGAGCGAGGTCGCGATCGGGTTGTAGTGCTCGGTCACGGTGGACAGCGAGCCGCCCGGGGAGCTCTCCCCGCGCAGCGACTCGGCGTGCTCGCGCAGGTCCTGCCCGACGCAGAACGCCGGGCCGCTCGAGGCGAGGACGACCGCGCGCACCGAGGAGTCCTCCGCGACCTCGGCCAGCGCGTCGCGCAGGGCGACCTTGAGCTCCAGGGTGAGCGCGTTGCGCGAGTCCGGCCGGTTGAGCCGCACGGTGGTGACGGCCTCGGCGTCGTCACGCTCGACGAGGACGGGCGGGTCGTTCGGGGCAGCGCTGTCCATGGGGTGATCGTGGCACGCGGGCCCGTCGACGACCTCCGGGATCAGGCGCCGACGGCGTCCGGGGTCCGCAGCGGCTCGGGCATCGGGAACAGGCCGAGCAGCCGCTCGACGGCCGCGCGGTCCCCGGAGAGCGTCAGCATCCCGTCGGAGATCGCGGAGTCCAGCGGGTGGCCCGCGTAGAGCACCGCCGCCCACGCCTCCGGCGCCTGCGCGGTCACCGTCGCGGACGGGCTCGGGAGCTCGCCGCGCTCCATCGTGAACGCGCCGTCGTGGATCCGGGCGACGAAGGGCTGGTCGGCCAGCACGAACTGCACGTCGTCGTCGACGCCCCGGGCCTGCTCCGCGGAGAACATCGTGCGCATCGAGAGGACCAGCGAGTCGACCCCGATGTGCTCGGCCTCCGGGAGCGAGCGCGCGGCCCACCGACCCAGGGTCTGCAGCACCGGCTCGAGCTCGCGGCCCCACTCGGTGAGCTCGTACACCGCGGACGCGGCGGGCGGGGGCAGCCGGCGGCGCCGGAGCACCCCCGCGTCCTCGAGCTCACGCAGCCGCTGGGACAGCACGTTGGGGCTGGCGTGGGGCAGCCCGGTCCGCAGGTCGGTGAACCGCTTCGGGCCGAGCAGGAGCTCGCGCACCACGAGCAGCGCCCACCGCTCCCCCACGAGGTCGAGGGCGTGGGCCGCAGCGCAGCCGTCGAAGTAGTCGCGCCGTGGAGCCATGGCCGGGACGGTACCCCGGATCGACCGACAAGTCACTTTCTAGGACCGTGAGGCACGTCATCAGGACGGGCGGCCGTCGGGGTGGTCCTGAGCGAAGGGCACCATCAGTCGCCTAGACGGGCCAGGGGCACCCCTCGCCGGAACACGCGGCGGCGGCGGGGAAAGACCGAAGGGCACCCTCGCTCGACTAGACCGAGCGAAGGTGCCCCCCAGTCACCACGAGGCCGGGCTCAGGTGCCGGGCGCAATGAAGAACTCGAGCGCGATCCCGTCGGGGTCACGGAACGAGATGCCCGAGCCGTAGTGCGCCTTCTTGACCCCGCCGTGCGAGATGCCCAGCTCGTCGAGGCGGCTGCCCCACTGCTCCAGCGACGCCGAGTCCGGCAGCGCGAAGCTGATGTGGTCGAGCCCGGTGCGGCGCTCGTCGAAGGCGTCCCTGGCCTCGCGGCCCATGTGCGTGTGCAGGCCGAACAGCATCCCGCCGTCGAGGGCGAAGACGGTGTGGTGGAACTCGCCGCCCTCCTCGTCCTCGTCGAGCACGGGGTCGGTGCCGAACAGCCGGGAGTACCACTGCGTCGAGCGCTGCAGGTCGGACACGGTGATGGCCACGTGCTGCAGGCCGGGGAACGTCATCGGGCGGCTCCTTTGCCGGTGGTCGTGGTCGGCCTAGCGGTCCTGCCAGACCGGGGCACGCTTGGCCAGGAAGGCGGACATGCCCTCCTGGGCGTCGCAGGTCATGGCGTTGGTCGCCATCACCTCGCTCATCTCGCCGTAGGCCTCGTCCTCGGAGAGCTCGATCTGTCGGTAGAAGGCCTCCTTGCCGATGCGCAGCGTCACGCTGCTCGCGTCGGCGACCTTCTCCGCCAGCGCCCGGACCGCCGCGTCGAGCTCGTCGGCGGGCACCGCGGCGTTGATCAGGCCCCACTCGGCGGCCGTGGCGGCGTCGATCGTCTGGCCGGTCAGCAGCATCTGCATGGCGCGCTTGCGGCCGATCGCCCGGCTGACCGCCACCATCGGCGTCGAGCAGAACAGGCCGATCTTGACGCCGGGGGTGCCGAAGACGGCGTGGTCGGCGGCGATCGCGAGGTCGCACGTGGCGACGAGCTGGCAGCCCGCGGCCACGGCCATGCCCTGTACGGCGGCGATCACCGGCTGCGGCACCGCGTGGACGGCCCGCATCATCTCGGTACAGACCGCGAACACCTCGCGCTCCTCCTCGAGCGTCCGGTCGACCATCTCGGAGAGGTCGTGACCCGCCGAGAACGCCGGACCCTCCGCGGCGATGACGACGACCCGCACGCCCTCGCGCGCCGAGACGTCGCGCAGGCCTGCGGTGACGGCGCGCATCGTCGCGACCGAGAGCGGGTTGCGCCGCCGGGCCGCGGTCAGCACGACCCGGCCGACGACGCCGTCGACCTCAGTGCGCACCGCGTCGGCGGCGGCGTGCTCGGTGCCGGGCTGGGTCGTGACCGGGGTCGCCATGTCCCCTGGTCTAGCAGCCCCGGGCCCGCGACGACAGGCCCGGACCGTCAGGCCGCGCCGGCCCCGCCGGTGGAGTGCTCGTCGCGGCCGAGCGCCATCCACCGGTCCCGGCGGTCCTCGTGGGTCCGCAGCCGGTCGACCTCCTCCATGCGACGACGCTGATCGGGCGTGGCCGAGCCCGCCGCGATCGCCCGGGAGGCCTCCGCCATCTCCGCGTCGGCGTCGCGCTCGGCCCGGGTGCTCGCCCGGAAGGGCAGGGAGCGCGCCACGGCGTCCGGGTCGTCCTGGTCGGTGTGCTGCCCCGCGTGCTCGGACCGGTAGGGGTTGTCGGCGGGCAGGCCGGCGCTGAGCCGCCCGTACCCCCCGAGGAACAGCAGCACGAGGCCCGCGACGATCGAGAAGACGACGTTGGGCCAGCGGAACGCCAGGAAGTTGTACGGCGTCGTCATGACGCCCAGGTTCGCGAAGGCCGAGACGATGAACAGGGCCCCGACCACGATCATCACCGTCGAGGAGAAGCGCCCCCCGCGCACGGCCGCGAGCACCAGGACGACGGCGGTCACCAGCGAGATCGTCGAGAGCAGCCCGTTCGAGGACAGCCCGAGCACCGGCGCGCCGCGGGTGTCGAAGAAGCCGAGGCCCCCGACGAGGCCGAGGACGCCGAACGCGGCGATCACCACCGCGACGACGACGGCGCCGACGCGGTGGACGACCACGACACGGTGGGCCGGGCTGAGAGAGGAGTCGTGCTGGCCCTGCGGCGCGGTCATGGGTCCACCTCGGGGGGTCACGGCCTCCGACCCGACGTGGTCGGCGGCATTCGGGCATCCCCCGTCCCCGTGATGTCAACCCTCGCCGGGGCGGACCTCGCGGAGGTCACCCGGTCGGGGCAGCCCCGTCTACAGCCCGCCCACCAACCCGCCGTCGCACCGGGTGGCCGTGCCGGTGACGTAGGACGCCGCCTCGCTGCACAGGAACGCGGCGACGGCGCCGAACTCGGCGGCCGTGCCGTAGCGCCCGGCCGGGATCGACGCCGCGGCCCGCGACTCGGCCTCCGCGGTCGAGATGCCCTCGCGCTCCGCGACGCTCGCGTCCACCTGCGCGGTGCGGGCGGTCGCGATCCGGCCGGGCAGCAGCAGGTTGACCGTGACGCCGTCGGCGGCCACCTCGCCGGCCAGGGTCTTGAGGTAGCCCGCCAGCGCGGCCCGCCCGACGTTGGACAGTGCGAGCCCGGGGATCGGCGCGACGACCCCGGTCGACCCGACCCCGAGGATCCGGCCCCACCCGCGCTCCCGCATGGCCGGCAGGACCAGCGAGACGAGCCGCTGCTGGGCGAGCAGGAGCGGGACCAGCGCGTCGCGCAGGGCGTCGGTGTCCAGCGTCGCGGCGGTGCTCGGCGGCGGGCCGCCGCTGTTGAGCACGAGCACGTCGACCGCGCCGAACGCGTCCCGGGCCCGCGCGACCAGCGTCTCGGGGCCGTCCGGCTCGGTGAGGTCGACCCCGGCGCCGACGGCCTCGGGCAGCTCGGCGGCGATCTCCACGGCACGTTCGCCGCGCCGTCCGCTCACCACGACGCGGGCCCCTTCCGCGGCGAGCGCCCGGGCGGTGGCCTCACCGAGGCCGGAGGTGGAGGCGCAGACGACGGCGGTGCGTCCGGCGAGACCGAGGTCCATGGTGGACATCCTGCCCCGAGCGGACCCTTCAGCGGCGGCCCGACCCCACGTCCTGGTCGGTGTGCTCGCGGCGGGGGGCCGGCGCCCCCGGGCCCTCGGGCGCCCGCGCGTCGACCGCCTCCTCGACGACCGCGGTGAGCAGCTCGTCCTGCGCGAGCAGGTGCTGACGCAGGTGGCGGCACTGCTGCAGGACGACGGCGGTGTGGTTGGACGTCTCCACGATGCGGCGCTCGGAGACCTCCCCGAGCACGTCCTGGCCGACCATGATCACGAACATGAAGACCAGCTGGGCGAGGCTCGAGCAGAAGAGCAGGAACGGGAACGGGTACGGGTCGGGGATCACGCCGAGCAGGGCGAGCACCATCCAGCCCCCGACGATCCCGGTGGCCACGACGACGGCCGAGCGGCTCCCGAGCCGCTGCACCAGCCAGGCGGCCATGCGCCGGTTCGGGGTGGAGATCGCGGGCTCCACGGCGAGCGGCGGGCTGATCATGATCGGCGCGGTGTCGCAGGGGTCGAGCTCCCGGCCCGCCGCCGCGCCGCGGTTGAGCAGCCGGGCGCGGTCGTCGATCAGTGCCTGCAGCCGGTGGCACTCGCCGAGGATGGCCTGGGCGTCGTCGTAGGTCTGCTGGGCGCGGCGCTCACCGGACTCCGAGAGGGTCCGCTGGCCCACCAGGATCACGAAGATCAGCAGCAGCTGGACGACGTTCCCGACGAACAGCAGGACCGGGTACGGGTACGGGTCGAACCCCAGCACGGACCGGGCCCCGAGCACCATCCAGACCGCGGAGAGCGCCACCGTGAGGTAGACGGTGACCATCGAGCCCAGGCGACGCGTCAGCCACGCCGCGAGCCGGTCCCCCGCCGTCCGGGACTCCGCCCCCTCCACCACCGTCGCCACCCAGCGTTCCCCCGCACCGCCGCCGGTCCGTGGTCACCGCGGGGGCCCGGCCCACCCCACGCGGAGCTGTCTCGATCAAGGCTCTCATCAACGGACGCGGTCCCAGGGTGGCAGGTTCCCGGGTTGGGCCGAACGAGACCGTCGTCAATGCCTGGACAGGAATATACGACAAACGGCATACTCAGGGCCGTGGCGACCCCCTGGACCGCACTCGCCGACCCCACGCGCCGGGCGATCCTCGACGTGCTGCGCGAGCGCCCGCACGCCGTCGGCGAGGTGGTCGCACGCCTCGACCTGCCCCAGCCCTCGGCGTCCAAGCACCTCGGCGTGCTGCGCCGGGCCGGCCTGGTGCGGGTGACGGTCGACGCCCAGCGGCGCGTCTACGCGGTCGACCCCCGCCCGCTGGGCGAGCTCGAGGCCTGGCTCGCGCCCTACCGCCGGCGCTGGGGCGACGCCCTGGACGCGCTCGGCGAGCACCTGGACCGGAACACCCCCGAGGAGCCCCGATGACCACCGGCACGTACCTCGAGATCGACGGCAGGCCCGCCCTGCGGTTCGTGCGCGACTACGCCCATCCCCCGCAGCGGGTCTGGGAGGCGGTGACCGACCCGACCGAGCTGGTCGCCTGGTTCCCGGCCCGCGTCGCGTTCCCCGACGCCGGGGAGCCGGTCGCGGGCGGGGTCGTGCGCTTCTCCTTCGACGCCGACGGCGACGGCGGGAGCGGACGCGTCGTCCTCCACGAGCCGCCGCACCGGCTCACTCTGACGTGGGCGGACGACGAGCTCCGCCTCGTCGTCGAGCCGCTCGCCGACGGCGGGTCCCGCCTCACCTTCACCGCCCTGCTCGGTGCCCGCGACACCGCCGCCCGCACGGCGGCCGGGTGGGAGGTCTGCCTCTCCGCGCTCGACGCGGCCCTGGCCGGCCGCCCGACGCCCCCTCCGGGCGGGCCCACCCCGGCCTGGCGCCGCCACTACGACGACCACGTGGCCGTCGGGGTGCCGTCCGGCGCCCCCGTCCCGGAGGCGTGAGAAAACCGGTCGCCGGGCTCGCCGGGTCCCGGCAGGATCGTCGCCGACCGGCACCAGGAACGAGGAGACGCCGCGTGCAGACCGCCGCCCGCCCGGCGGCAGGGACCCGCGCCCGCCACGGGACCCCGCCCGCCCGCGCCCGCATCCGCACCCCGCGCTGAGGACTCCTCCCGTGGGGTGATCCCCCAC
>NZ_JBVPVA010000263.1:0-1849 GCF_055612215.1 Actinomycetospora sp.
CCCGACGACGAGCAGCGCGAGCCCGCCGAAGAGCAGCGTGTCCGAGCGCAGGCCGCCGGCGGCCGCGGCCGCGATGTCGGAGAGCCGCACCGAGCCGGCGTAGCCGTAGAGCAGGGCGACGCCGTAGAGGAAGAACGCCGACGCGAACGCGCCCAGCAGGAAGTACTTGACCGCCGACTCCTGGGACAGCACCCGACGACGGCGCGCCAGCCCGCAGAGCAGGTACAGCGGCAGGCTCAGCACCTCGAGGGCGACGAACATCGTCAGCAGGTCGTTCGCCGCGCAGAACGCGAGCATGCCGCCCAGCGCGAAGAGCACGAACGGGAAGACCTCGGTGTGCATCGCCGGCGGCGGCGCCTGGCCGGCGCGTGACGAGCGGCCGCCGGTCGGGCCGGCGCCGCTGCCTCCCCCGGAGCCCCCGCCCCCCACGGTGACCGACGCGCGGGCGCGGTCCTGCGCCTCGGCGAGCGCCTCCGGGTCGGCGACGAACGCGCCGCCGGCCTCGACGGACCGGTCGGCGATCATCAGCAGCGACGGGATCGCCAGGGCGAGCAGCGTGCCCCAGAGGAAGAGGCTCACGCCGTCGACCGACAGCGACCCGGCGAGCACGACCGTCGGGGGGGTCCCGCTGACGGCCCGCACGATCACCAGGACGAGCGAGACGACGATCGCCGCGAGGCACAGCGCGAGCTGCGCGCCGGCCCGGCGGGCGAGCGGGACGAACGCCTCGACGAGCACCGAGACGCAGGCCGCGCCGAGGATGACGAACAGCGGGGCCAGCGCGCCGTAGTCGACGCCGAGCGTGGCGGACAGGGCACCGCCGCCCTGGACGGGGAGCATCGTGGTCATCGCGCGACTCCGTTCGGGCCCACCGGGTCGGCGACGCCGACCTCGCTCATGGTGGCGGAGACCGCCGGGTTGATGATGTCGAGCACCGGCTGCGGGAAGAACCCGAGCAGGAAGATCAGCAGGACCAGGGGCGCGAGCACCCCGATCTCCCGGCCGGTCAGGTCGCCGAACCGGGCGCGGCTGCGGGCGGTCGCGTCGTCCTCGAGCATGTCGGCCAGCCCGCCGTCGGCCGGCTCCGCGAGGGCCGCGGCCGACGCGGCCCCGGGCCCGCCGCCGAGGACGGCCTCACCGCGCAGCGGGCCGGTCATCGTGCGCTGGAAGACCCAGAGCACGTACAGCGCGGCGAAGATGATCCCGACGGTCGCGATGACCGTGTAGACCGGCTCGCGCGGCCACGCCCCGAGCAGCACGAGGAACTCCGAGACGAACGAGTTCGTGCCGGGCAGCGACAGCGTCGTGAGGCCGGCCAGCAGGAACAGCCCGGAGAGCACCGGCGCGATGCGCCCGACGCCGCCGTAGTCGGCGATCCGGGACGACCCGCCGCGGGCGGCGAGCATGCCGACGACGAGGAAGAGCATCGCGGTCGAAATGCCGTGGTTGACCATGTAGAGCGCGGACCCGGCGAGCGCCTGCTGGGAGAACGCGAAGATGCCCAGCCCGATGAACCCGAAGTGGGCGATCGAGGTGTAGGAGACGAAGCGCTTCATGTCGGTCTGCATCGCGGCGAGCAGCGCCCCGTAGATCACCCCGACGACGGAGAGCACGAGGACCAGCGGCGCCAGGGACTGCGAGGCGAGCGGGAACAGCGGCAGGCAGTAGCGCAGGAAGCCGAAGACGCCGACCTTGTCCAGGACGCCGACGAGGATGACGCCACCGCCGATGGGGGCCTCCGCGCCGGCGTCGGGGAGCCAGGTGTGCAGCGGCACCAGCGGCGCCTTGATCGCGAACGCGGCGAAGAACCCGAGGAAGAGCGGGACCTGGACCGACAGCGGGAGCTGCG
>NZ_JBVPVA010000316.1:0-1411 GCF_055612215.1 Actinomycetospora sp.
CGGCCGCGGGGTCTGCGCCCGGGGGAACTTCGTGCGGGAGATGCCCGGCTGGGCGGTCGAGGTCGTCCACGACGGACTCGGCGACCAGCCCCACACCGTCCGGACCACCACCCCGACCGGACACACCTACACCAGCCGCGCCGGACCCTGAGGTGCCCCGGTCAGCTCATCCCGGACGCGGCGAGCGGGTCGTAGCCGGGGGAGAGGAAGAGCTCCTGGAGCTGTCGGCGGCGGACGCCGATGTTGCTGCCCTCGATCACGGGGTACGCGAGCGCCTCCTGCAGGTACTCGGCGAGGGGGAAGCCCTGGTCGTAGGCCGTGACGCCCACGACCTGCACGAGCTTGGTCACGACCTCGACCGCGGTCTCGGAGCCCAGGATCTTCGCGTGCAGGCCGAGCTCGAGGGCCGAGGGGTGCTGGGCCATGACGGCATCGAGCGCCCGCCAGGCGAGCAGGCGGACGGCCTCGATCCGGGCCTTGGCGTCGGCGAGGACGTCCGAGACGGCCTGGTGCTCGAGGATCGGACCGCGGCCGCCGCGCGTCTCGTCCCGGGCGAACCGGTAGGCGATGTCGAAGGCGCCGCGCATGGCGGCGACCGCGAAGATGCCGATGGACGCACCGCTGGGCAGGAACGCGTGGCGGGTGAGCTCGGCGCCCTGACCCTCCGCGCCGAGCAGGTTGGCCGCCGGGATCCGCACGTCGCGCAGCCGCACGCGCGAGGTGAGACAGCCGCGCAGCCCGGGCAGGTCGTAGTGCTCCTCGACCTCGAGGTGCCCGGCGAGGTGCTCGCGCTCGGCGACGAGCAGGGAGATGCCGCCCGGGGCCCGGCAGACGATCGTCATGAGGTCGGGCCCGTCGCCGTCCCAGCCCGACAGGTGCGACGCCCACGCCTTCGTCCCGGTGACGACGTAGTGATCGCCGTCGGGCTCCGCAGTCGTCGTGATCCCGGTGGCGGGCGCCTCGGCGTCGAAGTTCGCGCTGCCGGCGGGCTCGCTGAAGGCCATCGCCGCGAGCGGGGCGCCCGAGTCGGCGAGGAACGGCGCGACGAACCGCCCCACCTGCTCCGGGGTCCCGGCCTCGTAGACGGGCATGAGCGCGATCAGCGGGCCGGCGAAGGAGATCGTGAAGTCCGGGCTCTGCGCGGCCCACTCCTCGATGAAGATCGCCGCGTCGACACCGCTGCCGGCCGCGCCGCCCACGGCGGCCGGGATCAGGCCCTTGAGGAAGCCCTGGCCGACGGCCTTCTCGAACACCGGGCGGGCCAGCAGCGCCCGGGTCAGCGGGTCGGGCTCCGCGCGCACGGCGGCCGCGAGGTCACGCAGGTGCTCGTCCGCGAACCCGCGGGCGCCGGCCTTGAGCTGCTCCTGTTCCGGGCTCAACCCGAACGACACGGCCATGGCCTGCTCCTCGA
>NZ_JBVPVA010000417.1:0-1163 GCF_055612215.1 Actinomycetospora sp.
CGCGGCGAGGCCGGCGCCGGAGTTCACGGTGACCACGGACCCACGGGTCGCCCGCAGCGCCGGGAGCAGCAGCCGCGTCAGTTCCGCCACCGCGACGACGTTGACCTCGAACTGCCGGCGCCACGTGTCCGCGTCGAGCTCCTCGACGGTGCCGAGCAGTCCGACCCCGGCCGAGTGAACCAGGACGTCGAGCTCGTCGATCCGTTCTGTCGCGCCGGCGAGCGCGGCGGCGTCGGTGAGGTCCACCGGCCACGGGAGCGCCCGCGGGCCGAGCTGCTCCGCCACGCCGGAGAGCGCCGCGCCGTCCCGGCCGCCGAGCAGCAGGTCATGGGTGGGGGCGAGCGCCGTCGCGACGGCCGCACCGATCCCGCGCGACGCGCCCGTGACGAGGGCGAGCGGACGTTCGGAAACCATCGGCGCACCCTAAACGAGACGGGTTGTGCGCGACCCACACCCGGATCCGGGCCCGCCACTCCACCGTGTGCTGAGCGCGCGACCCGCGTCACGCGTCGGCGGGGACCGCGTTGGAGGGGTCATCGCTCCGACACACGGAGCGTGACGGACCGGGATCACGCGGCTTTCGTTCCCCAGCTGGGTCGCGTGCGGTTCGACGGGATCGCCCCGAACGGTCCCGGGTGGCACGACGGCCGGCGCCCCGCGAGGACGGCGGGGCGCCGGACCGTCAGGTCAGCGCTGCACGATGACGGTGTCGCCGACGTGCAGCGTGCGGAAGAACGTCCGCGCCGCGGAGTCTGACAGGTGCACGCACCCCGCGGACTGCCGCGACAGGCTGCCGGTGTGGAACGCGATGCCACCGTCGAAGAAGACGGACCAGGGCATGGGCGCGTCGTCGAACTCCGAGGACCGGTGGTCGGCGTCCTTCCAGGTGACGTGGAAGGTGCCGGGCGAGGTCCGCTCCCCGGGCCGGCCGGTCGTGATCGGCGCGGAGAGCACCACGCGCCCGTCGCGCACGAGCCACGCCCGCTTGTGCGAGATCGAGACGCACGCGCCGTCGGTGAGCCCGCAGGGCAGGCCGGCGGCGGAGGTGGCCGTCGTGGTGGTCGTGGTGGCGCGGTGCGCCGGCAGGGTCGTCACGTGCGAGGTGGCGACGGCGGGGGTGGCGGTCCTCGCGGCGCCGCTCGACACCGCGGCGGGCACGATCG
>NZ_JBVPVA010000730.1:0-1789 GCF_055612215.1 Actinomycetospora sp.
GAGCGCCCCTCGCCGACGGTCCGGCGGCGCCGGGACGTCCGCGCCGACGCCGCCGCCGACGCCTCCGTGCCCCTCGCGGCCCCCACCGTCGTCGTCCCGCCCGACGTCGTCGCGAACCCCGGCCCGATGCCCGACGGGCCCGTGGTGCTCCACGACGACCGCGGTCGCGTCGTCGCGGTCTCGCCCGAGTTCGCGCGGCTGGCCGGGGTGCCCGTCGAGGCCCTCGTGGGTCGCCCGGTCGACGCCGTCGTGGTCGTCCACCCGGCCGGTCCGGCGTCGACGGAGCAGGGCGAGGTCCCGCGGCCCGGGCGGGCGCCGCTCCCGGTCCGCCTCGTGCGCTGGCGCCAGGTCCCCGGGACGCCGCACCAGGCGCTGCTCGTGGTCGACGTCAGCGACCTGACTGAGTCCGCCGACGCCGGCGCCCGCACCGACGACGGTGTGGCCGAGGAGCGCCGCCGGCTCGAGGAGCTCAGCCGCCTGGCCGGCATCGGCTCGTTCGAGAACGACCGCACCCGGGGGACCTGGGTGGTCAACTCCGTCGCACGCACCCTGTTGGGGCTGCCGGCGTTCGGCGGGGTCACCCGGGACGCCGTCGGGGAGTGCGTCCACCCCGTCGACCGGCCCCAGGTGGGGGCGCGCTGGCATGCGATGCTCGAGGACGGCACCCCGCTCGACCTCGAGGTGCGCCCCGCCCACGACCCGACCCGCATGCTGCACGTCCGGGCCGCGCGCACGACGGTCGGGGACCGCGTCGTCGTCGCCGGCGCCGTCGAGGACGTCACCGAGCGGCGCGCCATGGAGACCCGGATGCGGTCCTCCACGCAGCGCTTCACCGACCTGTTGGCCGTCGCCCCCGTCGGCGTGGCCCTCTTCGACGACCACGAGCGGCTCGTCCAGGCCAACCAGTCGTTGTGCCGGCTGCTCGGCGAGGGACAGGAGACGCTGCGGGGGCGCCGGGCCGACGAACTGCTCGACCTCGCCGCCGAACGCGCGGCGCTCGCCCCCGGCGCCACCCCGACCGGCGCGACGCCGCTGCTCGCCCGGCCCGCGGGCTCCGCCGGCTCGATCTCGTGGTCGTGCCCCCCGCGGGCCCTGGGCCGCCGGGAGCGGGGAGCGCTCGGCACCGCGACCGAGCCGGTGTGGTGCGAGCTGCACGTGTCGGTCTCCGTCGACGACCTCGGACGGGCCACGCACCTCGTCGTGTTCACCGACGTGACCGAGAGCCGCCGCGTCGAGGCGTCGCTGCGCCACCAGGCGATGCACGACGAGCTCACCGGGCTGCCGAACCGTCGTGCGCTCTCCCGCGCGGTGTCGCACCTGCTCGCAGGGCCGAGTGCCCGCCGCACGGCGGTGCTGTTCTGCGACCTCGACAACTTCAAGCGGGTCAACGACTCCCTGGGCCACGACGCCGGCGACGAGCTGCTGGTCGTCCTGGCCGAGAAGCTGCGCGAGGGCCTGCCCCCCGGCTGCAGCGCCACCCGGCACTCGGCCGACGAGTTCGTCGTGGTCTGCGCCGACGTCGACGTGCACGGCGGGCTGGACGAGCTCACGGCCACCGTCGCCCGCATCCTGCGGACCGCGGTCCCGGTGCACGGCCAGCTGGTGCGGGTCTCGGCGACCATCGGCGCCGCGGTCGGCGCGACCCTCGGCCTCCCGCCGGCCGCCGGCGAGCCGGACATCGACCTCGCCGGCGACCCCATCGAGCAGGTCCTCGCCACGGCCCCCGTCGACGCCCCGGACCACCCCGCCACCGCCGACCTCGTCCGGTTCGCCGACGCCGCGCTGTTCG
>NZ_JBVPVA010000648.1:0-1745 GCF_055612215.1 Actinomycetospora sp.
CGTGGAGGGCTCGCCCGCGATGGCCCGCAGGTAGATGCCGTCGCCGAGCGCGGCGATGAGGTCGCCGGTCAGCTCGTCGCCCGCCTCCGCCGCGAGCACGTCCCGCCACGCCGTCATGACCTCGCGCGCGGTGACGGCGGCGGCCTCCTCCGATCCGGCGAGGCTCAGCAGCGCGACGGTGCTGCGGAACATCGAGCTGTCGCGCTGGGGATCGTCGGCCGAGGTGCGCAGGTAGTAGCGCGCCACCGACTCCTCGCCCGCCTCCGCGGCCGCGCGCGCCGCCGCGATGTCGGCCTCGGTGAGCTCCCGGACCCAGTCCAGGAACCCGGCGAGCAGGGCGTCCTTGGAGCCGAAGTGGTAGAGCAGGCCGCCCTTGGAGACCCCGGCCCGCGCCGCGACGGCCTCGAGGGTGACCGCGTCCGGCCCGTGGCTCACGACGTGGTCGACGTAGGCCCGGACGACGCGGTCCCGCTGGGAGGGCCGGGGCATGGGCCGAGGCTACCGCTCCACACTTCACCGTCCGGCTGGTACAGTTTCAAACTGTACCGTCCGGACTGTTGAGTTACGTGGAGTGCCCATGCCCGCCCCGCCGGACCGCAGGCTCGCCCTGGCGACCCTCATCGCGCCGGTCCTACTGATCACGCTGGACATGACGGTGCTCGGCGCGGCCCTCCCCGCGATCTCCGAGGACCTGCGCCCGGGCGCGGCGACGCAGCTCTGGATCGTCGACGTCTACTCGTTCGTGCTCGCGGGGCTGCTCGTCGTCGCCGGCGGGCTGGGCGACCGGCTGGGGCGCCGCCGCCTGCTGCTCGCGGGTGCCGCCGCGTTCGGGCTCGCCTCGGTGGCCGCGGCGTTCGCGCCGAGCGCGGGCGCGCTCGTCGCCGCCCGCGCCCTGCTCGGGCTCGGCGGGGCGACGTTGATGCCGTCGACGCTCTCGCTGCTCAAGACCGTCTTCCCCGAGCCCGACGCCCGCCGGCGCGCGATCGGCGCGTGGGCGGCGGCGTTCTCGGCGGGCGCGGCGGCGGGCCCGGTGATCGGCGGCTGGCTGCTCGAGCACTTCTGGTGGGGATCGGTCTTCCTCGTCAACGTGCCGGTCTGCGTGGCGCTGCTGGTCGTCGGGCCGTTCCTGCTGCCCGAGAGCCGCGACCCCAGGCCCGGGCGCTTCGACCTGCTCTCCGCCGCGCTGGCCCTCGCGACGATGCTGCCCGTCGTCTACGCGCTCAAGTCCCTCGCGACCGACGGGGTCACGACGGCCGGCCTGGTCGCCGGTCTCGCCGGGCTCGGTGCGGGCGTGTGGTTCGTGCACCGCCAGCGCACCGTCACCGACCCGCTGCTCGACCTGCGGCTGTTCGCCCACCGGGCGTTCTCGGTGTCGGTGGCGACGAACCTGCTCAGCGTGTTCTCCCTGGTCGGACTGCTCGTCCTCGTGCCGCAGTACCTGCAGCTCGTGGCGGGGATGTCGCCGCTGGCGGCCGCGCTGTGGCTCGTCCCGGGCACGCTCACCGGCATGGCGGGTGCGCTGGTCGCGGCCCGGGTGGCCCGCCACGTCGAGGTCCGGCGGCTCATCGTCGGCGCCCTCGCCCTGGCGGCGGTCGGGTTCGGGGCGCTGGCGCTGCTCGGCGTCGGGGCCGGGCCCGCGGCGGTCGTCGTCGGGATGGCCCTGGCGGGGATGGCGGTCGCGCTCGTCGAGACGCTGACCACCGACCTGATCCTCGGGTCCGTGCCGGCCGACCGCGCCGCGGCCG
>NZ_JBVPVA010000707.1:0-2181 GCF_055612215.1 Actinomycetospora sp.
AGCCCGAGGCCGGGGGCGAGGGGCAGGCCCGGGAGCGCAGCCGGCGGGGCGACGACCCCGGCCGGCGGGAGGGCAGCGGGGACCGAACCCGCGGGCACCGTCGTGTTCCGCGCACCGGTCTGCCCGGTGGACGACGTCGTACCCGACGACCGCGGGCGGTGCCCGTGCTGCGGCCCTGAACTGACGCCGGTGCTCGGCTTCGTCCCCCCGGGGTTCGACGAACCGGAGGTCGACCCGCTGACAGGCGCGCCGCCGGACTTCGGGTCACCGGTCGGCGTGCTGGACGGTGGGTCCGTCGGTACTACCGGGGCGCTGGAGAGGCCTGCGAGGACCTCGTCGACGTTCCCCTTGACGCCATCCGGGAGGGCACAGACGCCGGCCACCGACACGACCTTGGTGATGCCCGTGAGGTCGTGGACCTTCCCGTCCGATGTCGTACACGTCTCCGCGGACGCGGTCCCCATACCGAGCGCCAACCCGCCGACCAACAACCCACCGACGATCACACTGGGCAGCACCCGCCCGGGACCTCCGCGCATCCTTGCGACTCCTTCGTCCGTGTGGTTCCGGCCACCTGGGTGGCGGATGTGCACCCGTCATCGGTGCGGTGACCGGGTCGTTACGGACGACGAGCGGCGATGTCGACCATCACTGACTTGGCCTAGCGCGGTTGCGCCGAGTGGCCCTGCGCGTCCAGCCGAACGCGAGGTGTGATCGAGGATGGTCACGATACGATAACGAGCCCATCCGGAACCTCCGGACGGGCGTGACCCACGTCCTCCGCGCAGTGAGGACCGTCGCAATGAGTGACACTTGACGCATGAGTGGCGAATCGCTCCGGGTCGAGTTCCGGCGCCAGGTGCGCGAGCGGGTCCTCGACACCGCGGCGGCCCTCACGGTGGAGCGTGGGTGGGACCGGGTGCGGATCGGCGAGGTCGCCGTGGCGTCCGGGGTGTCCCGGCCGACCCTCTACCGCGAGTTCGGCACGAAGGACGGCGTGGGCGAGGCCCTCGTGACCCGCGAGGCCGAGCGCTTCTTCACCGGGATCGCGGCCGAGCTCGAGCAGCACGACGACCCGCCCGCGGGCGTGCGTGCCGCCGTCCGCTTCACCCTCGACGAGGCCGGCGGCAACCCGCTGCTGCGCGCGATCCTCACCGGAAGCCGCAGCGGGGACACCAGCCTGCTGCCGTTCCTGACCACCCGCGGCGACGCGATCATCACGGGCGGCAACGCGCTCGTCGGGGACTGGCTCCGGCGCCGGCGCCCGGAGCTCGAGGCCCGGGCCGTCACCGATGCCGTCGACGCCATCGTCCGACTCACCATCAGCCACCTCGTCTCCCCCGGCCTGACCCATGCCGACGCCTCCGAGCGGCTCGCCCGCCTGACGTCGTGCCTGATCGCGACCGCGGCCCCCGTCTGACCCCACCCTCGCGAGAGCGCCGCTCCGATCTGAGACAGATACTGCGTCTTGTTTCTACTGCGACACGGTGTCACAGTCATCTCGGAACGGCGTGACGGGGACGCGAGGAGGCCGACGATGACCATCGAGCAGTCACGGGACGAGGTGGCCGCGCAGGAGGAGCCGTGGCGCGACACGCGCCGCTACCTCTGGCCGCTCGGCACGGTGATGCCGGCGCTGCCGATCGCGGCCTACGGGCTGGTCCACCTCACCGGCCTCGCGCTCTTCTGGTGGCTCGGGCCGATCATCCTGTTCGTGGTCCTGCCGACGCTGGACCTGCTGATCGGCCGGACCAGCGACAACCCCCCGGAATCGGAGCGGGCCCGCCTCGAGGCCGACCGCTACTACCGGTGGATCACCTACCTCTTCCTGCCGGTGCAGTACGTGAGCCTCGTCTTCACCTGCTGGGTCTGGGCCACGCAGCACCTGAGCCTGGTCAGCACCGTCGGCCTCGCGCTGACCATGGGCGTCGTGTCCGGCATCGCGATCAACACCGCGCACGAGCTCGGGCACAAGCGCGAGGAGAACGAGCGCTGGCTCTCGAAGATCGCGCTGGCGAGCTCCGGGTACGGGCACTTCTACGTGGAGCACAACCGCGGCCACCACGTCCGCGTCGCCACCCCGGAGGACCCGGCGAGCTCCCGCTTCGGCGAGAACTTCTGGACCTCGTTCCTGCCCCGCACCGTCTGGGGCAGCCTGCGCAGCTCCTGGCACCTCGAGGT
>NZ_JBVPVA010000741.1:0-6469 GCF_055612215.1 Actinomycetospora sp.
ACACCGATCTGCGCTGGGAGGACGCCGTCGGCGCCGCCGGCACGGTGTCCGCGTTCTCCGACCCGATGATCGCCAAGGTCGTCGCCCGCGCCGACACCCGCCGGGCCGCCGCCCGCCGCCTCGCCGCCGGCCTCGCCCGCGCCCGGATCCACGGCGTCACGACCAACCGCGACCTGCTCGTACGGACCCTCCTGCATCCCGATTTCACTGCCGGCGCCACCCGCACCGACTTCCTCGACCGCCACCCCGACCTCCGTCGACCCGAGCCACCCCCGCGCGCCCACCTCGCGGCGCTCCTCGCGACCGCGGCCGCCGCCCGCCGCGGCGACGACCCGCACGCTCCGCCCGGATTCCGCCTGCTGCGCGGCACCCCGCCGGCCCGGGCCGAGCTCGAGGGTCCCGACGGCGAGCACGTCGTCACCTACCGCCTCCACGCGGCCCGCGGCGACACCACGATCGACCTCGACGGCCGCCCGGTCGCGCTGCGCGACCTCACGCCCGACGCCGTCCGGGTCGTCGACGACGGCGTCGAGCGCGCCTGCCACGTCGCCCGCCACGGCGACCGGACGTTCGTCGACGACGGCGAGCGCAGCACCGCCTGGCGCACCCGGCCGCGGCTGCCGGACAGCGACGCCGCCCTCGTCGCGGGCGGCCCGGTCTCCGAGGTGCCGGGCACCGTCGTCGAGGTCCTCGTGCGGGCCGGCGACGCCGTCACCGCCGGCCAGCGCCTCGTCGTGCTCGAGGCGATGAAGATGGAGCACCCCGCCCTCGCGGCGGCGGACGGGATCGTCGAGACCGTGCACGTCGAGGTCGGGCAGTACGTCGAGGCCCACGCGACACTCGTGACGCTCGGAGCGTCGACGTCCCCCGAGGAGCTGTGAATGAAGGTCGACGCCACGCTGGTGACCGGTTCCGCCGAGGACTTCGTCGCGACCGCGGTCGACGCGCAGGAACGCGGCTACGACGCGGTCTGGTTCGCCGAGACCGCGCACGATCCGACCGTCGGGCTGACCCTCGCCGCCACCCGCACCGAGACGATCACGCTGGGCACCGCGATCACCGTCGCGTTCGCCCGCACCCCGATGACCGCGGCCACGACCGCCAACGACCTGCACGCGGTCTCGGGCGGGCGCTACGTCCTCGGGCTGGGCACCCAGATCAAGCCGCACGTGACGCGGCGGTTCTCGATGCCGTGGTCGCGGCCGGCCGACCGGATGCGGGAGTACGTCCAGGCCGTCCGCGCGATCTGGGCGACCTGGAACGACGGCGAGCCGCTGCGCTTCACCGGCGAGTTCTACACGCACACCCTGATGACGCCGTTCTTCTCCCCGCCGCCGAACCCGTACGGCACGCCGCCGATCCACCTCGCCGGCGTCGGGCCGCGGATGACCGAGGTCGCGGGCGAGGTGGCCGACGGCTTCCTCGCCCACGCCTTCACCACCGAGCGCTACCTGCACGAGGTGACGCTCCCGGCACTGCGCCGCGGCTTCGAGACGGCCGGGCGCGACGGCGACGGGTTCGAGATCTCGGGGACCGCGCTCATCGCCACCGGCACCACCGAGGAGGAGTTCGCCGCCTCGGTGCGCGACGTGCGCCGCCAGGTCGCGTTCTACGGCTCGACGCCCGCCTACGCGCCGGTCCTCGAGCTGCACGGCTGGGGCGAGCTCGCGACCGAGCTCAACCGCCTCTCCAAGCAGGGCGACTGGGACGCGATGGGCCGGGCGGTCGACGACGAGGTGCTCCACGCGATCGCCGTCGTCGCCGAGCCCGACGACGTGGGCCCGGCGCTGGCGCGGCGCTTCGGCGGGATCGCGCAGCGCATCCCGCTCTACGCGCCGACGGGCGCCGACCTCGACCGCTGGGACCAGGCGCGCCGGTACCTGCAGGACACGACGGGAGACCAGTGATGGTGGCGTTCACCGAGGAGCACGAGGCGTTCCGGAAGTCGGTCCGCGGGTTCGTCGAGCGCGAGATCGACCCCCACGTCGACGCGTGGGAGCGGGACGGGCAGATGCCCACCCACGAACTGTTCGCGCAGATGGGTGCCCTGGGCTACCTGGGGCTGGAGTACGACCCGGCCTACGGCGGCGGCGGCGCGGACCACCTGTTCTCGGTCGTGCTCGCCGAGGAGCTCGGCCGGTGCGACGCGGCCGGGGTCGGCATGGCGATCGCCGTCCAGACCGACATGGCGACGCCGTCGTTGGCCCGCTTCGGCAGCCACGAGCTCAAGGAGCGCTACCTCGCCCCGGCGATCCGCGGCGAGATGGTCACCGCGATCGCGGTCACCGAGCCGGACGCCGGCTCCGACGTCGCGGGCCTGCGCACCCGCGCGACCCGCGACGGCGACGACTGGGTGATCGACGGCGCGAAGCTCTACATCACCAACGGGGTGCAGGCCGACTGGCTGTGCCTGCTCGCGCGGACCTCCGAGGAGGGCGGGGCACGCGGCATGAGCCAGATCGTCGTCCCCACCTCGACGCCCGGCGTCAGCGTCTCGCGGAAGCTCGACAAGCTCGGCAACCGCTGCTCGGACACCGCCGAGCTCGCCTTCACCGGGGCCCGCGTCCCCGTGTCGAACACCATCGGCACGATCGGCCGCGGCTTCCAGCAGCAGATGGCGCAGTTCCAGAACGAGCGGATGGTGGCCTGCTACGGCCGCGTCGCCGCCTGCGAGCGGGCCCTCGACCGCACGCGGGACTACCTGGGGCAGCGCACCGCGTTCGGCGGGCCGCTGGTCGCCAACCAGTACCTGAGCTACCAGCTCGCCGAGCTCTACGCCCGCGTCGACCTGTGCCGCCACTACAACTACGCGTGCGCCGAGGCCTACGTGCGCGGGGAGGACACGTCGCGGTTCGCGACGATCGCGAAGCTCGCCGTCGGGCGGCTGTGCGAGGACGTGGCCCGCACGTGCCTGCAGTACCACGGCGGGATCGGCTACATGGAGGAGACGTGGACCGCGCGGTTCCTCCGCGACATGCGGATCACCTCGATCGGCGGCGGCGCCGACGAGGTGATGCTGCAGGTCATCGCGAAGATGCACGGTATGTGACGGATCACGGGTGGTCCGGATCGCCGCGCAGCGGGTATGCCCCGGCCATGACCGAGCCGAGAGACGACACCGTCCGCAGCCTGATCGTGGCCGCGCACGACGAGATCCTGTCCGAGCCGACGGAGACCGACGAGAAGCGCAGCCAGGAAGCGGCGGAGTAGTCGTCGGTGCCGGGCGGTAAGCCACGTCGCCCGGCCTGACGGCGGGTCCGCACCCGTGTAGAACGGCGGCGTGGAGTCCGGCAGCCAGGCACGAGAAGACCGCCCGTGGGGCTTCGCGACGCGTGCCGTGCACGCCGGCGCCGTCCCTGACAGCGCCACCGGCGCCCGAGCCGTCCCGATCTACCAGTCCACGAGCTTCGTCTTCACCGACACCGCCGACGCCGCGAACCTCTTCGCGCTGCAGAAGTACGGCAACATCTACAGCCGCATGGCCAACCCGACGGTCGCGGCCTTCGAGGAGCGGGTCGCCAGCCTCGAGGGCGCCCTCGGCGCGGTCGCCACGAGCTCCGGCCAGGCCGCGGAGTTCCTCACCTTCGCCTGTCTCGCCGGCGCCGGGGACCACGTGGTCAGCGCCGCGAGCCTCTACGGCGGCACCGTCACCCAGCTCGACGTGACCCTGCGCCGCTTCGGCGTCGACACCACCTTCGTCGCGGGTGACGACGCCGAGGCCTTCCGCGCCGCGATCACCGAGAAGACGCGGTTCGTGTTCGCCGAAATGGTCACCAACCCCTCCGGCGAGGTCACCGACGTGGCCGCGCTCGCCGACGTCGCGCACGACGCGGGCATCCCGCTGATCATCGACGCCACGACGGCCTCGCCCTACCTGTGCCGGCCGATGGAGCACGGCGCCGACATCGTCATCCACTCGGCGACGAAGTTCCTCGGCGGTCACGGCACGACGCTCGGCGGCGTGGTCTGCGAGTCCGGCCGCTTCCCCTGGGGCAACGGCCGCTTCCCGCAGATGACCGAGCCGATCCCCTCGTACGGCAACCTCACGTGGTGGGGGAACTTCCAGGAGTACGGCTTCCTCACCAAGCTGCGCTCCGAGCAGCTGCGCGACATCGGCGCCACGCTCTCCCCGCATTCGGCGTTCCTGCTGCTGCAGGGGGTGGAGACGCTGCCGCAGCGGATGCGCGCGCACGTCGCGAATGCACGCCGCGTCGCGGAGTGGCTCGACGCCGACGATCGCGTGGACTGGGTGCGCTACGCCGGGCTCCCCGACCACCCGCACCACGCCCGCGCGCAGCGCTACCTGCCCGAGGGGCCCGGCTCGGTGTTCGCGTTCGGGGTGCGCGGCCGGGGCGAGCGGAGCGACGGGGGAGAGTCCGGACGTGATGCGGGCCGGCGGTTCATCGAGTCGGTGCAGCTGTGCAGCCATCTCGCCAACATCGGCGACGCCCGCACCCTCGTGCTGCACCCGGCGTCGACGACCCACCAGCAGCTCTCCGAGGACCAGCTGCGCGAGGGCGGCGTGCGCCCCGACCTCATCCGGATCAGCGTGGGCATCGAGGACGTGGAGGACATCCTCTGGGACCTCGACCAGGCCCTCACCGCCGCGACGAAGGACGCCTGATGACGACCACCGACGACCGGACCTGGTCGAACCCCGGCGCCCTGCAGCGCCAGGAGATCCTGCGGCGCACGAGGACGGTCGCGATGGTGGGGGCCTCGGCCAACCCGGCGCGGGCGTCGAACTTCGTCGCCACCTACCTGCTCTCGAGCACCGACTACGACGTCTACTTCGTCAACCCGCACGCCGAGGAGATCCTCGGGAAGCCGGTCTGGCCCTCGCTGGGCGACCTGCCGGTCGTCCCCGACCTCGTCGACGTCTTCCGCCGTCCCGAGGACCTCGGCAACGTCCTCGACGACGCGATCGCGGTCGGGGCGTCGACCTACTGGACGCAGTTCGGGCTCTACGACGAGGACCTCGCCCGCCGCGGGGAGGCCGCCGGGCTGACCGTCGTCATGGACCGCTGCCTCAAGGTCGAGCACGCCCGCTTCCACGGCGGGCTCCACCTCGCCGGCTTCAACACCGGCGTGATCAGCGCGAAGCGTCGGTGAGGGCCTTCGCGCCGGGCGTGAACGCCCAGACGGCCACCCAGACCGCGCCCACCGTGAGGATCATGGCGCCGGGGACGTGGATGTAGAGCGTCGAGCGCCCGCCGTAGTAGGCCTGCACGAACGAGAGCACGAACACCACGGCGGCCAGGACGCCCGGCCACAGCGGTGCACCGCGCAGCCGCCAGTAGGCCAGCGCCGCGATCGCGGTCAGTCCCGAGAGGACGTGCAGGACGATCGCCCCGGCCGAGTGCAGCTCCTCCGGGCCGCCCCGCGGAAAGAGCTGTCCGGCCGTGACGAACTGCCACGCCAGGTTCACCACGGTCAGCACCGCCAGGACCCGCACCGCCGTCAGCAGGGTGTCGGACGTGCGCGCGGCGGGCATGGTGCCGGTCGAGTGGGTCATTCGGATCCTTCCGGTGGTGGAGTGCTCGCCCCGGGGCTACCCGCGATCAGCGGATCCACGACCGGTTCCGCACGGTTGCGGTCACGATAGGGCCGTCCACGGTGTCGTCGGCTGTGAGCCCGCTGGGGATCCGCTGGTTCGTCGGGACCCGGCGCGAGAGAGGACAATGGGTACCGGCCCTCCCGCTCCGAGTCCTGGGACGCTCTTGACCACCCCCACCATCGACACCCACGAGCTGACGACCCGCGTCCGCGCCCTCGGTGGCGCCGACGCGCACCGGCTCGCCCGCCGGCTCGACGGCACCCGCCGGATCCCCGACGAGGGGAAGCGGGCCGGGACGCTGGAGCGGATCGCGGCCGACGTCGAGAAGGCCGAGCAGCGGCTCGCGCGCCGTCGCGCCTCGGTGCCCGCCGTGTCGTACCCGGCGCAGCTGCCCATCGCCGAGCGCGTCGACGACATCAAGGCCGCGCTGGAGAGCCACCAGGTCGTCGTCGTGGCCGGCGAGACCGGCTCGGGCAAGACCACGCAGCTGCCCAAGATCGCGCTCGAGCTCGGCCGCGGCGTGACCGGGACCATCGGGCACACCCAGCCCCGGCGGATCGCCGCGCGCACGGTCGCCGAGCGGGTCGCCGAGGAGCTGGGCACGCAGGACAGCGACGTCGTGGGCTACCAGGTGCGCTTCACCAGCCACGCCAGCGAGAACACCCTGGTCAAGCTCATGACCGACGGCATCCTGCTCGCCGAGATCCAGCAGGACCGGCTGCTGCGCCGCTACGACACCCTGATCATCGACGAGGCCCACGAGCGCAGCCTCAACATCGACTTCCTGCTCGGCTACCTCGCGCAGCTGCTGCCCCGCCGCCCCGACCTCAAGGTCGTCATCACCTCGGCGACGATCGACCCGGAGCGCTTCAGCAAGCACTTCGGGGACGCGCCGATCATCGAGGTCTCCGG
>NZ_JBVPVA010000871.1:0-1640 GCF_055612215.1 Actinomycetospora sp.
GGTGAGGATGTCGAGGTCGAGCACCGACTCGTGGGGGAGGCCGGCGCGCCACGACGACGACTCGATGCCGAGGCCGGTGACCGCCCCGCCGAGGGTGATGGTCTTGAGCTGCGGCACGACGAGAGGCATCAGCCCGTACGCCAGGGTCGCCGCAACGAGGTCCTCGTAGGTCGTCATGCCGCCGACGCTGGCCGTGCGCGCCTCGACGTCGACGCTGATCACCTGGCGGAACGGCGACGCGTCGAGCCAGACGCCGGTGTGCGGCTGCCGGGCGCGAAACAGGTTGGACGTCGGCTTGGCCAACCTGATGCGCGTCGTCGGGTCGGACTGGGCGAGGGTGGCGAGATGACCGTGGCTCCCAGGACGGCGGGTTCGAGTGCCGCCCACGAGCAGGCCGTGGCGGCCGCGCGGGCACGCCTCGCGGCGCTGCCGCCGGACGCGCCGGTGCGGCTGAAGAAGCGGACGTCGAACCTGTTCCGGTTCCGGCACGGCCGGGGCGGGCTGGAGGTCGACGGTCTGGACCGCGTGCTGCACGTCGACCCCGAGGCCCGCACGGCCGACGTCGGCGGGATGACGACCTACGAGGACCTCGTCGCGGCCACGCTGCCGCACGGCCTCATGCCGCTGGTGGTCCCGCAGCTCAAGACCATCACCCTCGGCGGGGCGGTCGTCGGGCTGGGCATCGAGTCGACGTCGTTCCGGGACGGGCTGCCGCACGAATCCGTGCTCTCGGCGGACGTGCTGACCGGCGCGGGGGAGATCGTCACCGCGACGCCCGACAACGACGCCGCGGACCTGTGGGCCGGCCTGGCCAACTCCTACGGGACCCTCGGGTACGCGGTCGCGCTGCGCATCGAGCTCGCGCCGGTCCTGCCGTTCGTGCGGCTGCGCCACGTCCGGTTCGACGACCCGGCCTCGCTCGCCAAGGCGGTCGACGTCATCGCCGTGGAGCACTCCTACGACGGCGAGGCGGTCGACTTCGTCGACGGGACCGTGTTCGGACCCTCCGAGACCGCGTCCGGGCGTCCCGAGCAGTACCTGACGCTGGGGCGCATGGTGTCCGAGGCGCCTGCGCTCTCGGACTACACCGGCCAGGACGTCTACTACCGCTCGATCGCGCGGCTCGCGGACGCCGCCCCGGACGGTGTCGGGGTCGACCACCTGAGCATCCACGACTACCTCTGGCGCTGGGACACCGACTGGTTCTGGTGCTCCCGGGCCCTCGGGGTGCAGCACCCCGCGGTGCGCCGGCTCTGGCCGGGGCGCTGGCGGCGCTCCGACGTCTACCGGCGCCTCGTCGCCCTCGACCGGCGGTACGGCGTCTCGGAGCGGCTCCAGACCCGCGCGACCGGGGCGGCCGGGGTCGAGCCGATCATCCAGGACGTCGAGGTGCCGGTGGAGCGCCTCGCGGAGTTCCTCGACTTCTTCCACACCGAGATCGGCATCTCGCCGGTCTGGGTCTGCCCGCTGCGGTTGCGCGGGGACCGGACCTGGCCGCTCTACCCTCTCGAGCCGCGGCGGACCTACGTCAACGTCGGGTTCTGGTCCGACGCGCTGCTGACCCCCGGGATGGCCCGCGACCACCACAACCGGCTCATCGAGCGGAAGCTCATGGAGCTCGAGGGGCACAAGTCGCTCTA
>NZ_JBVPVA010000994.1:0-3062 GCF_055612215.1 Actinomycetospora sp.
CCGTCGCGGGGCTCGTGGACGTGCAGTGCAACGGCTACGCGGGCGTCGACCTGACGGCGCTCGGCGCGGCCGATCCGGACGAGGCCGACGCGCGGGTGGCGGCGCTGCGCCGCGCCGTGGCCGCCGACGGGGTCACCGCGCTCGCGCCGACGATCATCACCGCCGCCCCGGACACCGCGACCGGCGCGCTCGCCCGGCTCGACCGGGCCCGCCCCGCCGCCGGCACGCCCACCGCCCGGCTGCTCGGCGCCCACGTCGAGGGCCCCTTCCTCTCCCCTGCCCGCGCCGGCACCCATCCGCCGCACCACCTGCGCGCCCCGGACCCGGACCGCCTCACGAGGCTGCTGGACGCCGGCGAGGTCGCGATCACGACGCTCGCCCCGGAGCTCGACGGCGCGCTCGACCTCGTGCGACTCGCCGTCACTCGCGGCGTCACCGTCATGGCCGGGCACTCCGACGCCGACGCGGCCGACGCCCACGCCGGGTTCGACGCCGGCATCGCCGGCGCCACCCACCTGTTCAACGCCATGAGCGGCTTCGCCCACCGCGCGCCCGGCCTGGCCGCGGCCGCGCTCGCGCGTCCCGGGGCGGTCGTCACCGTGATCGCCGACGGCCACCACCTCGCCCCCGACGTCCTGCGCGTGGTCGCGCACGCCGCCGCCGGGCGGTGGGCACTGATCACCGACGCGACCGCCGCCGCCGGGATGCCCGAGGGCACCTTCACGCTCGGCGACGTCGCGCTCACCGTCACCGACGGCGCCGTCCGCAACCCCGACGGCACCCTCGCCGGCAGCGCCGCGACGCTGGCCGGCTGCGTCCGCACGGCGGTCGAGGCCGGCGTCGACCCAGCCGCCGCGCTCGTCGCCGCCACCGCGACCCCGGCGCGCCTGGTCCCGCCGGCCCGGCGTCCGCACCCCGACCTCGGCGTCCTGCGCCCCGGCGGGGTCGCCGACGTGACCGTCCTCGACGACGCCCTCGAGGTCACGACCGTGCTGGTCGGCGGGCACGAGATCATCCGCACCGAGTAGGAGGGGGACCGACGTGCGCGACGCCGTCAACCTCGCCGTCATCGTCGCCTACCTGGTGGCGATCGCCGTCATCGGCCTGAAGCTCTCGGGGCGCCAGCGCTCGGCCACCGAGTACTTCACCGGGGAACGCTCGCTGCCCTGGTGGGCGGTCATGTTCTCGATCGTGGCCACCGAGACCTCGACGCTGACCGTCATCAGCGTCCCGGGGGTGGCCTACGGCGGCTCGTTCTCCTACGTGGAGCTGGCCGTCGGCTACCTCGTGGGCCGCACCCTGGTGGCGTTCGTGCTGCTGCCGCTCTACTTCCGCGGCGGGTTCGTCTCGGCCTACCAGTACCTCGGGCAGCGCTTCGGGCCGAACACCCAGGGGCTCGCGTCGCTGACGTTCCTGGTGACCCGGCTGCTCGCGGAGGGCGTGCGGCTCTTCGCCGGCGCCATCCCGATCAAGCTGCTGCTCGCCGAGTTCGGGCTCGACGTGAACTATTTCGTCATCGTCCTGGCCATCACCGCGGTGACCGTCGCCTACACCTACGTCGGCGGCATCAAGGCCGTCGTGTGGACCGACTTCCTGCAGACGGGCCTCTACGTCCTCGGCGCGGTGGTCTGCGTGGTCGTGCTCTCGACGCAGGTCGGCGCGGCCGGGTGGGCGGCGGCGTGGGACGCCGGGAAGTTCACCGTGTTCGACTTCTCGAAGCCGATCCTGACCAGCCCGTACGCGTTCGTCACCGCGGTCGTCGGGGGTGCGCTGCTCACCATGGGCTCGCACGGCTCCGACCAGCTCATCGCGCAGCGGGTGCTCTCGTGCCGCTCCCTGCCCGACGGGCGCAAGGCGATGATCGGCTCGGCCGTCGCGATCGGGGTGCAGTTCGCGCTGTTCTCGCTGGTGGGGGCGCTGCTCTGGGCCCGCAACCGCGGCGCGACGCTGTCCTCGCTGCACCTGACCAGCGACCAGCTCTTCGGCGAGTTCATCCTGCGCGACCTGCCCGTCGGACTGTCCGGGCTGCTCGTCGCCGGCATCCTCGCCGCGACGATGGGGTCCCTGTCCAGCGCACTGAACTCGCTGTCGACCTCGACGCTCGCCGACCTCGTGGCGTCCTGGGGACGCTGGCGGCCGACGGAGGCGACGATGCTGACCGTCGCCCGGTGGATGACCGGGGTGTGGGCGCTGGTGATGGTCGGGTTCGCGTCGCTGTTCACGACGACCGCGAACCCGGTGGTCGAGCTCGGCCTGTCGATCGCCTCGTACGCCTACGGCGCGCTGCTCGGCGCATTCCTGCTCGGGCTGCTGATCCCCCGCGCCGACGGGGTGGCCTCGGCGGTGGCGTTCGTCGTGACGCTGCTCGGCACCGCGTGGGCGGCGCTGGGCATCGACCTCGGCGGGCAGCCGCTGGCGTTCCCGTGGTTCGTGGCCCTCGGGGTGGTGATCACCCTCCTCGTCGGGGGCCTCATCGCGCTGGTCCGCCCCCGGGACCCTCAGTCCAGGTTGTCGACGGAGACCGGCTCGATCCCCTCCGAGGTGGGCAGCGCGAACCCGAACAGCCGCGCGTAGAAGGCCAGCTCGGCGTCGAGCGCGCGGCGGATGTTCTCGGCCTTGCGGAACCCGTGCTGTTCCCCGGCGAAGAGCAGGTACGCCACCGGGACCCCGCGGGCCCGGAGCGCCTCGACGATCATCTCCGACTGGTTGGGCGGGACGATCGCGTCCTCGTCGCCCTGCAGCACGATGAGCGGGGTCGCGAAGTCCTCGACGTGGTGGATCGGCGAGCGCTCGACGTAGACGTCGCGGTCGGCCGGGTAGGGGCCGACGAGCCCGTCGAGGTAGCGGGACTCGAACTTGTGCGTGTCGCGGGCGAGCGCCTCGAGGTCGGCGACGCCGAAGTGGTCGGCCCCCGCGGAGAACGGGGTGTCGGGGCGGGCGAGGGCGGCCAGCGTCGTGAACCCGCCCGCGGAGCCGCCGCGGATGGCCATCCGGTCCGGGTCCACCCGTCCGGCGTCGGCGAGTGCGCGGGCCGCGGCGAGGCAGTCGGCGACGTCGACGAC
>NZ_JBVPVA010000785.1:0-4711 GCF_055612215.1 Actinomycetospora sp.
CCACGAGGCGACCGTCTCGAAGGTCAGCGAGGACCAGCTCTTCTACCTGATGTCCCGCGGCCTCACCGAGGACGAGGCCATGGCGATGATCGTGCGCGGGTTCGTCGAGCCCATCGCGCGCGAGCTGCCCATGGAGTACGCGCTCGAGCTCAACCGCCTGATCGAGCTGCAGATGGAAGGAGCGGTGGGCTAGTGACCCCGCCCGACGACGGCGCCGCGGCCCAGGTCGGCGGAGGCGTGATCAGCGCCCCCGCCGACTCCGCGGAGGAGTACGACCCGGGCATCGCGGCCGCCTCGCCGCCGGCGTCCCGGCCCGGTTCGCCCGCGCTCGCGCCCTGGGAGGAGCGCCACCTCTCCTACGATGTCGAGTCCTTCGAGGTGCCCCGTGGTCGCGAGGAGCAGTGGCGGTTCACCCCGCTGCGGCGCCTGCGCGGCCTGCACGACGGGACGGCCACCGCGACGGCCTCGGCCTCGATCGAGGTCAGCGAGGGCTTCGGCAGCGGTGCCGACCAGGACGCGGTGACCGAGGACCTCGGCGACGACGCCCGGGTCGAGACCGTGGGTCTCGACGACCCGCGGCTCGGCGACGGCGGCATCCCCGCCGACCGCGTCGCCGCGCAGGCCTGGGCGTCGGCGACGGAGGCCACCGTGGTGACGGTGACCGGGCCCCGCCCGGCCGACCGCCCGATCACGGTGACCACCACCGGCCCCGGCGCGGGCAACACCGCCTGGTTGCACCTGCAGGTCCGCCTCGAGCCGCAGACCGAGGCCGTCGTGGTCCTCGACCACCGGGGCTCGGGCACGATCGGCGCCAACGTCGAGCTCGTCGTGGGCGACGCCGCCCAGCTCACCCTCGTCGAGGTGCACGACTGGGCCGACGACGCGGTGTTCGTCGGCGCCTCGCACCTGGGGATCGGCCGGGACGCCACCCTGCGCCACACCTCGGTGACCCTCGGCGGCGACCTGGTCCGGCTCTCGCCGACGGTGAACTACCGCGCCCCCGGCGGGGACGTGGAGCTCGACGGGCTCTACTTCGCCGACGGCGGCCAGCACTTCGAGCAGCGCCTGTTCGTCGACCACTCGATCCCGAACTGCCGGTCGCGCGTGGTCTACAAGGGCGCGCTGCAGGGCGTCGAGGGCAACCAGCCCGCGCACACCGTGTGGATCGGCGACGTGCTGATCCGCAAGGCCGCGGAGGGCACCGACACCTACGAGCTCAACCGGAACCTGCTGCTCACCGACAGCGCCCGGGCCGACTCGGTCCCCAACCTCGAGATCGAGACCGGCGAGATCGTCGGCGCCGGTCACGCGAGCGCCACGGGACGGTTCGACGACGAGCAGTTGTTCTACCTGATGGCGCGCGGGATCCCCGAGGAGCAGGCGCGGCGCCTCGTGGTCCGCGGGTTCTTCGGCGAGGTCATCCAGAAGGTCCGCGTCCCGGCGCTGCGCGAACGGCTCGAGGCGGCCATCGAGGCCGAGCTCGAGGTCGTCGGGGCGTAGCCCCGCGTCCCACGCGATCGGCCTGAGCGACCACCACCACACGTACTCGTAGTGAAAGAGGCTTGATGTCCACCCTCGAGATCCGCGACCTCCACGTCGAGGTCGAGACCGAGTCGGGCCCGAAGGAGATCCTGCGCGGCGTCGACCTGACGGTGAACTCGAACGAGACCCACGCGATCATGGGCCCGAACGGCTCCGGCAAGTCGACGCTGGCCTACTCGATCGCCGGTCACCCGAAGTACGTCGTCACGCAGGGGCAGGTGCTCCTCGACGGCGAGGACGTCCTGGCGATGGCCGTCGACGAGCGCGCCCGCGCCGGCCTGTTCCTCGCCATGCAGTACCCGGTCGAGGTCCCCGGCGTCTCGATGTCGAACTTCCTGCGCTCCGCGGCCACGGCCACCCGGGGCGAGGCCCCGAAGGTGCGGCACTGGGTCAAGGAGGTCAAGTCCGCGATGACGGACCTCGAGATCGACCCGGCGTTCGCCGAGCGCTCGGTCAACGAGGGCTTCTCCGGCGGTGAGAAGAAGCGCCACGAGGTGCTGCAGCTCTCGCTGCTCAAGCCGAAGTTCGCGGTGCTCGACGAGACCGACTCCGGCCTCGACGTCGACGCCCTGCGCGTCGTGTCCAAGGGCGTGAACGACTACAAGGCCCAGTCCGACGTGGGCGTCCTGCTCATCACGCACTACACCCGGATCCTGCGCTACATCGCGCCGGACAAGGTGCACGTGTTCGTCAACGGACGCGTCGCCCAGTCGGGCGGCCCCGAGCTCGCCGACGAGCTCGAGGAGAACGGCTACGAGCGGTTCGTCGGGGCGTTCGGCTCCGACAAGGAGGAGCAGCCGGCATGACCACGTTCGCACCCACGACAGCGGGTGCGACCCTGGATGTCGAGAAGATCCGAGCGGACTTCCCCATCCTGAGCCGCACCGTCCGGGACGGGAAGCCGCTGGTCTACCTGGACTCGGGCGCCACCTCGCAGCGTCCGCGCCAGGTCCTCGACGCCGAGCGGACCTTCCTCGAGACCTCCAACGCCGCGGTCCACCGCGGGGCGCACGCGCTCTCCGAGGAGGCGACCGACGCCTACGAGTCGGCGCGCTCCCGGACCGCGGCGTTCATCGGCGCCGACCCCGGCATCGAGACCTCCGAGATCGTCTTCACCAAGAACGCGACCGAGGGGCTCAACCTCGTCGCGTACTCGATGTCCAACGCGACCACGTCCGACGACCCGGCGGCGCAGCGCTTCCGGATCGGGCCGGGCGACGAGGTCGTGGTCACCGAGATGGAGCACCACGCCAACCTCGTGCCGTGGCAGGAGCTGTGCCGGCGCACCGGGGCGACGCTGCGCTGGTTCTCCGTGATGCGCGACGGGCGGCTGGACCTCGACTCGCCCGAGGCGCAGGACGTGATCAACGAGCGGACGAAGGTCGTCGCCTTCACCCACCAGTCCAACGTGCTGGGCACCGTCCCGCCGGTGGCCACGCTGGTGGAGCGCGCGAAGGCCGTCGGCGCGTACACCGTGCTCGACGCCTGCCAGTCGGTGCCCCACACGCCGGTCGACGTGCACGCCCTCGGCGTGGACTTCGCCGCGTTCTCCGGGCACAAGATGCTGGGCCCCTCGGGGATCGGGGTGCTCTACGGGCGGCGCGAGCTGCTCGAGGCGATGCCGCCCTTCCTCACCGGCGGGTCGATGATCGAGCTGGTGCGCATGGAGGGCTCGACGTACGCCGCGCCGCCGGCCCGCTTCGAGGCCGGGGTGCCGATGACCTCGCAGGCCGTCGGGCTCGGTGCCGCCGTGGACTACCTCTCCGAGATCGGCATGGCGAACGTGCACGCCCACGAGACCGCGCTCACCGCCGCGACGCTCGAGGGCCTGGAGGCCATCGACGGCGTCACGATCATCGGGCCGCGCACCACCGAGGCCCGCGGGGGAGCGGTGTCGTTCGAGATCGACGGCGTGCACCCGCACGACGCCTCGCAGGTCCTCGACGACTCCGGGATCGCGGTCCGCGTGGGACACCACTGCGCCTGGCCGCTGCACCGCGCGTTCGGCGTGCAGAGCTCGATCCGCGCGAGCTTCCACGTCTACAACACCCTCGACGAGGTGGCGGCGCTGCTCGACGGGGTGCGCCGCGTCCAGGACTTTTTCGGCGCCGGCGGCGTTGCGCTGTAGTGGGAGGTTGACGCCGTGAAGCTCGAGACGATGTACCAGGAGATCATCCTGGACCACTACCGGAACCCGCACGGCCGCGGCCTGCGCGACCCGTTCGACGCCGAGGTCCACCACGTGAACCCGACGTGCGGCGACGAGGTCACGCTGCGGGTGAACCTGGACGGCTCGGGGCCCGACGCGAAGGTCGTCGACGTCTCCTACGACGCGCTGGGCTGTTCGATCAGCCAGGCCGCGACGTCGGTGCTCAACGACCTCGTGGTCGGGCACACCGTCGGCGAGTCGTTCGAGGTGCTCGCCGCGTACCAGGCCATGGTGCAGAGCCGTGGCCAGGTCGAGCCCGACGAGGACGTGCTCGACGACGCCGTCGCGTTCGCCGGTGTCGCCGCCTATCCGGCCCGCGTGAAGTGCGCGCTGCTGGGATGGATGGCGTTCAAGGACGCGGTGGCCCAGGCTGACGCGAACGCTCCCGAGCTGGAGGGACAACCGTGACCGAGACCGACACCCCCCGCGGCGCCGAGGGGATGCCCGAGGCGGCGGCCCCGAAGGCCGACACGCCCTCCATCGACGACCTCGAGGAGGCCATGCGCGACGTCGTCGACCCCGAGCTGGGGATCAACGTCGTCGACCTCGGCCTGCTCTACGGGATCGACGTGCACACCGAGGACGCCGGCACCGTCGCGACCCTCGACCTGACCCTGACCTCGGCGGCCTGCCCGCTGACCGACGTCATCGAGGACCAGTCCCGCGCGGCCCTGACCCAGGGCCCGGGCGGCGGCCTCGTCGACGACATCCGCATCAACTGGGTCTGGATGCCGCCGTGGGGCCCGGACAAGATCACCGACGACGGCCGCGAGCAGCTGCGCGCGCTCGGCTTCACGGTGTAGGTGCTGCTCCGCGCTCCTGCGGACAGATGCCAGAAAACCGGGTCCTGCGGACCCGGTTTTCTGCTGTGTGTGACGACCACGAGTGCTCGTCCGAGGGCGTCAGATCTCGACGTAGTCCTCATCGAGCGTGATCGACGAACACCTGCCGAAATCCGGG
>NZ_JBVPVA010001107.1:0-2667 GCF_055612215.1 Actinomycetospora sp.
GCGCGACCCCGCCCGCAAGGACCGCATCCTCGCCGCCGCCGCCGAGCTCGTCGCCCGCCACGGCTACCACGCCGTCGCGATGGCCGACATCGGCGCCGCGGCCGGCATCGTCGGCTCCGGGATCTACCGCCACTTCGACTCGAAGGCCGCGCTCCTCTCCGCCCTGCTCGAGCAGCTCATGGACGAGATGGAGCGGGCGGCCGCCGCCGTCGTCGCGCAGGCCCACGACGACCGCGACGCCCTCGAACGCCTGGTCACGACCCACGTCCGGTTCGCGATCGAGGACCGCCGACTGCTGCAGGTCTACTACCGCGAGGCGCACCACCTGCCCGAGGAAGCCCTGCGCGGCCTACGTCGGGCGCAGCGGCACTACATCGAGGAGTGGGTGATCGCGCTCGCCCCGCTGCGCCGCGAGCTCTCCGACGCCGAGCTGCGCGTGGTCGTGCACGCCGCGCTCGGCACCACCCAGGCCGTGCTCTTCCACCACAGCGGTCTGCCCGCCGATCGGCTCGCCGAGCTGCTCGAGGAGATGGGCCGCCGCTGCCTCGGCCTCCCGGAGCGCGCGACCGCCGAGTGAACCGTCGGTGACCGGCCCTTGCGCCACCCGACCCCGCCTGGGAATGCTGCGGGTCACACCGCAGCGGGCAGGGAGGCACGCGTGGATCTCGCGAGCACCACCTTCGACGTGACGAGCCTGCGCGGGCGCCGCGCGGTCCACCGGTGGGAGCGCACCTCCGTCGGCGACGTCTTCGAGCGGATGACCTGGAGCTACCCCGACCAGCCCGCGATCGTCGGCCGCCCGGGCGCCTACGCCGAGGAACGCTTCCGGCAGGTGACCTACCGCGAGGCCGACCGGATCGCCAACCAGGTCGCCCACGGCCTGCTCGCCCGCGGCCTCGAACCGGCCGCCCGCGTGCTCCTGTTCTGCGAGAACTCCGTCGAGGCCTACGTCGCGAAGATCGGGATCGCGAAGGCGGGCCTGGTGGCGATGCCGCTCAACCCGAACCTCGCGCCCGACGTCGTCGAGCACCTCGTCCGCCACGCCGAGCCCACGTTCGCGATCGTCGACGCCGAGTGCTGGCCGAAGGCGCAGGAAGCCTTCGCCCGCACCGGACTCGATCCCGCCGTGACCATCGCGATCGGCGGCGACCCGGTCCCCGGCAGCGTCGGGTTCGGCGCGTTCGTCGACGCCCAGGCCGACGACGAGCCCGTCGTCGAGATCCACGGCGACGACATCTGGGAAATGCTGTTCACGTCCGGGACGACCGCCATGCCCAAGGGCGTGATGATCTCCCACTCGGCCAGCCACGTCGCCGCGATGAGCTTCGCGCTCTCGCTGACCCGGGGCACCGGCCTGGAGAACGACCTGCGCATGGGGACGTTCCTGCCGATGATCTACCACGTCGGCGAGCTGATCTTCGCCCTCGGCGCGTTCGTCTCGGGCGGCACGCTCGTGGTCGGCCGGCGGCCCGTGCCCGCCGACGTGGCCCTGATGGTCGCCGAGGAGCGGATCACCGCGCTGTGGGCCGGGTCGCCGCAGTTCGTGACCGCCCTGACCAAGGAGTTCGACGCCCAGGGCCTCGACGTGTCCTGCCTCGACGTCCTCGTCTACGGCTGGGGTGCGCTGCCGCCGCCGACGTACGCGCGGCTGCTCGAGCAGGCCGGCTCGATCGTCGTCCTCGGCATCTTCGGCCAGACCGAGGCGATCACGTGCCACCGCTTCTGGCCGCGCCGCTGGCCCGAGACCTACGAGGCCACCGCCCCCGTCGTGAACTACGTCGGGCTGCCCAGCCCGCTGCTCGCCTCGGACGTGTTCGACGACGACGGCGTCTCGCTGCGCGACCGCCCCGGCGTCCCGGGCGAGGTCGTGTACCGGACCCCGACGGTCACCGCCGGCTACTACAAGGACGAGGCCGCGACCCGCGAGGCGTTCCGCACCGGCTGGTTCCACTCCGGGGACAGCGCCGCCTTCGACGCGGACGGCCTGCGCGTCGTCGTCGACCGCATCAAGGACATCGTCAAGACCGGCGGCGAGAACGTGTCCAGCCTGCGGGTCGAGGCCGCGCTCTACGAGCACCCCGGCGTCGCGCGGGCCGCCGTCATCGGGCTGCCCCACGACCGCTGGGGCGAGGCGGTGACGGCCGTCGTCGTCGCGGCACCCGGCGCCGAACTGTCCGCCGAGGACCTGATCGCGCACTGCCGCGCACGGCTCGGCGGCTACGAGACGCCCAAGGCGGTCGTGTTCGCCGACGAGCTCCCCGAGACCGTCGGCGGCAAGGTGCTCAAGTACAAGCTGCGGGCGGCCCACGCCGAGCTCTACGCGGTGCGGGCGTGAGGATCGGCGTCAACGCCGGGCACTTCATCGGGACGCCGCCCGCCGACCTCGCCGAGCGCGTGCAGGCCCTCGACGCCGCGGGCTTCGCGTCGCTGTGGTTCGCCGAGGCCTATGGCTCCGACGTGTTCACGCCGATGGCGTTCTGCGCCGCGCTGACCTCGCGCATGCGCCTGGGCGCGGCCGTCGCGCAGCTCCCCGCCCGGACCCCGACGACGACCGCGATGGCCGCGATGACGCTGGACCACCTCTCGGGCGGGCGCGTGGTGCTCGGGCTGGGGGCCTCGGGTCCGCAGGTCTCCGAGGGCTGGCACGGGGTCCCGTACGCGCGGCCG
>NZ_JBVPVA010000811.1:0-1384 GCF_055612215.1 Actinomycetospora sp.
GGGCGTCGACCAGCGGCCCCAGGGCCTTCTGGCCCTCCTGCGTGGGCCGGTACACCCAGCGGCCGGCCTCCTGCGCGAGGGCGGCGAGGAACTCGTCGGCGACGGCGCGGTGGCAGTAGATGCGCTCGACGGAGACACAGACCTGGCCGCCGTTCGCGTAGGACCCGAGGGCGGCCTGCTCCGCGGCCCACCGCGGGTCGACGCCGTCGTCGACGATCAGCGGGTCGTTGCCGCCGTTCTCGAGCAGCACCTTGGCCCCGGTCCCGACGGCGGCCTCGGCGATCGCGCGCCCCGCGGCGATCGAGCCGACGTGGGCGATGACGTCGAGGCCCTCGTGGGCGCAGAGCAGCGCGCCGGTCTCGCCGCCGCCGTCGAGCACCGTCAGGACCCCCTCGGGCAGGAACGACGCGAGGAGGTCGCCGACGCGCCGGCCCAGGTGGGGGCAGCGCTCGCTGGGCTTGTGCACCACGGTGTTGCCGGTGACGAGGGCCGCCCCGATGAGGCCGGCGGCGACGGCGACGGGGTCGTTCCACGGGGTGATCGCGGCGACCACCCCGCGCGGGCCCGGCACCATGAGGTCGGTGGCCGACCACGAGCCCTGCAGGGAGCGGCCGCGGTGCAGCGGGCCCAGCTCGGCGTACTGCTCGAGGGTGCCGGCCGCGGCGAGCACCCCGCCGAGCCCGTCGTCGTAGGGGCGGCCCGTCTCGGTCTCGTTGAGCCGGGCGAGGTCCTCGGCCTGCGCGCGCAGGGCGGAGGCGGCGTCGCGGACCCGGCCGGCGCGGGCCGCGGGGTCGGTGCGCGCCCACTCCGGCGCGGCGGCGACGGCGCGGGCGACGGCGTCGTCGACCTCCTCGGGCCCGGCCGGCGACACCCGGCCGACGAGCTCGTCGGTCGCCGGGTCGCGGATCTCGATGTCGGCCGTCGCTGTCGTCACTGGTCCTGGTCCTCCGTGCTGGCCGGGGCGGAGGGGCCCTCCGCGCGAATTCCCCGACGGAGGTGCCCGGGAGCAGCGGCGGTCACGCGTGCGCTCCGTCGCGGCGGGGGTCAGGTGAGGAGCAGCAGGATGACGAACGAGCAGAGGTTGAACGAGGCGTGCGTGACGAAGCACGGCCAGATCGAGCGGGTGCGCTCGTAGAGCACCGCGTTGAGCACCGCCAGCACGAGGACGGCGAGGAAGACGACGTTGAACCCGTGCGCGACGGCGAAGACCAGGCTGGACACGATCGTCGCGACCACCGGTCCGTAGCGGCGCATCGACCCGTAGCCGACACCGCGGAAGAGCAGCTCCTCCCCCAGCGGGACGACCAGCCCGCCGAGCAGCACCACCCAGAAGGCGGCCGTGACCCCGGCGAACTGGGTCAGGGACTGCTGCGGGTCGCTGTGG
>NZ_JBVPVA010001204.1:0-2671 GCF_055612215.1 Actinomycetospora sp.
GCGAGGACTTCTGGGCCGACGACGTCGGGGTCGACGGAGCCGGCGCCAGCGCGGAGGAGGCCGCGATCCACCTCGTCGACGACGACGGGTGAGCGCCCCGCCCCGCTGGGACGGCGCCCTGCTGCGGGGTCCGGTGCACGGCCCCCTGCCCGTCCTGCTGCTGGTCATGACGACGGCGACCGGGCTCGTCGACGCGGTCAGCGTCCTCGGACTCGGCCGCGTCTTCGTCGCGAACATGACCGGCAACGTCGTCTTCCTCGGCTTCGCGGTGGCCGGGGCGCCCGGGTTCTCCCTGGCCGCCTCGCTCGCCGCGCTCGGCGGGTTCCTCGTCGGCGCCCTGGCCGGCGGTCGGCTCGCCGCCGCGCGCGCCCACCGGCGGGGTCACCTGCTGCGCGACGTGGCGCTGATCGAGGCGGTGCTCCTGTTCCTGGGCGTCGGCCTGCTCGCCGGGGCCGGGACACCGGGCAGCGGGCTCGCCTCGGCGGTCGCCGCCTCCGCCGCGGTCGCCCTCGGGCTGCAGAACTCCGCCGTGCGCCGCCTCGCCGTGCCCGACCTGACCACGACCGTGCTCACGATGACCCTGACCGGGATCGCCGCGGACGTGCGCTCGGCCGGTCGCCCCGTGGTGACGCGCCGGGTCCTCGCCGTCGTCACGATGTTCGTCGGCGCCCTGGCCGGGGCCCTGCTCGTGCTGCACGTCGGCCTCGCCCCGGCCCTCCTGCCCGCCCCACTGCTGCTGGTGCTCGTGGTCGTCGTGCTCGCGGTGGCGGTGCGCCGGCCCGCGCCGTGGGCACCCCGGGAAGTGACAGGACGTCCTGTCAGGAACCCTTCCTCCTGACAGGACGGCCTGTCAGGATCGGGCGGTGACCACTCCGGCGCGGTCCCTCGGCGGCGTGAGCGCGCGCGACCGCGTCGGGATCCGCCGCCGGCGCCTGCTCGACGCCGCCCTCGAGGTGGTCGGCGAGCGCGGCGTCGCCGACTTCACGATGACCGCGGTCTGCCGCAGCGCGAACCTGACCGAGCGCTACTTCTACGAGAGCTTCGCCCGCCGCGAGGACGTGCTGACGGCGCTGTTCGACGAGGTCGCCGCGAACGCCCTCGACCACGCGGTCGCCGCCGCCGACGCGGCCGCTCCCGCCGGCCTCGAGCGCCGGGCCGGTGCCGCGATCGGCGCGGTGGTGCGGCTGCTCGCCGAGGACCCGCGGTCGGCGCGGCTCTACCGCGAGGCCGTCGGGCACCCCGGCCTCGCGGCACGTCGGCGGGACACCGTCACGGCCTTCGCCGCCTTCCTGGCGGGCCTCGTCGCCGACGAGCACCCGGCGCTGCGCGGGCGGGACGACCTCGTCGTCGACACCGTCGTGCTCACCGGCGGGATCGTCGAGGCCGTCGGCGCCTGGCTCGACGGCCGTCTGCCCGTCGCGCAGGACACCCTCGTCGTGCGCTGCACCCGTCTCGTCGTGGCCGCGGCCCGGCAGCCGGCCCCGGAGCACCCGTCCACCGCATCCGCACCCCGGGAGTGACCATGCCGTCCGTGCTCAACCTCCGCGTCCAGGGCGCGGCCGCCGCACTGGCCGGCCGCGTGCCGTCGACGACGGGCCCGCTCGCGCCGCCCCCGCCGGGCAGCGGCCTCGCGCCGGTGATGGGCGACCACGGCGCCCCGTTCGTCGGGCGCTCGCTCGAGTTCGCCGCCGACATGCTCGCCTTCGCCCGGCAGCGCCACGAGCGCTACGGGGACATCTCGTGGACAGGTGCCTTCGGGCGGCGCATGGTGTCGGTCCTGGGCCCGGAGGCGGTCGGGCAGGTCCTGGTCAACAAGGACAAGTACTTCGGCAACGGGGACGGCTGGGGGTTCTTCATCGGCCCCTTCTTCCGCCGCGGGGTGATGCTGCTGGACTTCGAGGAGCACCGCACCCACCGGCGGATCCTGCAGCAGGCCTTCACCCGCGACCGGCTCGAGGAGTACCTCGAGGTGATGGGCCCGCGCATCGAGCAGGGTCTCGACGCGTGGACGGTCGGGGCCGGCGTGCGGGTCTACGACCGGGTCAAGCAGCTGACACTCGACATCGGCACCGAGGTCTTCGTCGGCGACGAGCTCGGGCCCCGCGCGGACCGGGTGAACCGCGCCTTCGTCGACACCGTGCACGCCGGCGTCGCGGTGGTGCGGGCCCCGGTGCCGGGCGGCGCGTGGTGGCGGGGGCTGCGCGGGCGTCGCGAACTGGAGGACTACTTCGCGGCGCAGCTGCCGGCCAAGCGCGCGGGCGAGGGCCGCGACATGTTCGGGGTGCTGGCCCGCGCCCGCAGCGAGGAGGGCGAGACCTTCTCCGACGACGACATCGTCAACCACATGATCTTCCTGCTGATGGCCGCCCACGACACCACGACGATCACGCTGTCGATGATGAGCTACCTGCTGGCCAAGCACCCGGAGTGGCAGGAGAAGCTGCGCGAGGAGTCGTTCGCGCTCGGGCCCGGCCCCGTCTCGATGGCCGACCTGGACTCCCTGGTCTCGCTCGACCTCGCGATGCGCGAGACGCTGCGCCTCTACGCGCCGGTCGGGCAGCTCGCCCGGGCCACCGTCCGCGACGCCGAGCTCCTGGGCCACCACATCCCGGCGGGCACGCTGATGTCGCTCGGCATCCACGCCTCGCAGCGCATGGAGCCGTGGTGGTCG
>NZ_JBVPVA010000105.1:0-12519 GCF_055612215.1 Actinomycetospora sp.
CCGCGCCCGGCGTCCCGCCCCGGCTGGCGGGCCTGCCCGCGAGGACGACCCAGGCGGTCCTCGTCGACGCACCCTCGCCCGGCGCGACCACCGCCACCGTCTCGGCCTGGACCCGCACCGGCAGCGGCTGGACCGCCTTCCTCCCGCCCACGCCGGCGTTCCTCGGCCGCGACGGCATGGGCCCCTCGAGCGAGCAGAGCGCCCGCACCCCCGCCGGCACCTTCGGGATCACCCGGGCCTTCGGCCGGCTCGCCGATCCCGGCACCGCCCTGCCGTACTCACAGGTCGGTGCTGACGACTGGTGGGTCGGCGACACCGCGAGCCCGCTCTACAACACCCACCAGGTCTGCGCGCCCGGCCGCTGCCGCTTCGACGTGCGCGCCTCGGAGAACCTGCAGGCCGCGGGCCACGCCTACGACCACGCGATCGTCATCGACGCCAACACCGACCCGGTCCGCCCGGGCGCCGGCTCGGCCTACTTCCTGCACATCGGGGACCACCCGACCGCGGGCTGCGTCGCCACCGACGAGGGCACCGTCGTCCGGCTGATGCGCTGGCTGGCGCCGGGCGCGCGCCCGGTGATCAGCCTGGCGTCGCGCTGACCGCCGCGGCCGCGCCGCCCACGCACGGCGGGCCCCACAGCCCGCGCCCGGCCGCCCGAGCCCGGTCGGCGGCCGCGCGGACCGCCGGCATGCGCTCGGGCGGCGCGTCAGCGGCGTAGCTGCTGACGACGCCGGCCTCGGCCGCGAGCACCGCGTACTCCCCCGACGAGAGCGAGACCCAGGTCAGCGCGCGGGAGAACCGGTCGGAGCGGCCGTCCCCGGCCAGGGTCACGGCGCGCCCGGCGAGGGTCCGGCGGGCGAAGGCCATGGCCTGGTCGGCGTAGCAGCGTGCCGGCGGCTGGACGCCGAGCGCCCGGACGCGCAGCGTGCGGCCGTCCTCGAGCCGCACGTCCATCGTCACCGGGTCGGCGACGGCGAGCACCGTCGCCGGCGTGCCCCCGTCGGGGTCCGGGCCGACGACGGCGGGCGCGGTGACCGCGGCCGCCGCCGTCGGCGCGCTCGAGGCACCCGACCCGACGCGCACCGCTCCGGTGAGGATCGCGACCGCCGCGATCAGCCCGACCAGACATGCCGCAGAGAGGAGGATTCGCGCCGGCCCCGGGGTCACACCGGTCAGTGTGACGCACGGTGAGAAGATGCCCGCACAGGGTCACCCCTCGTGACGGGGCGTGCCACGCACGGGCAGGTTCCGGACCCCGAGCACCCCCCGCGGGTACGGGCGCAGCGCCGCCGCGTCGGTGTCGACCGGGTCGAGCGCGGCGTAGCGGGCGGTCAGCTCCTCCAGGGCGACGCGGCCCTCCAGGCGGGCCAGCGGCGCCCCGAGGCAGAAGTGCACGCCGTGACCGAACGCGGTCTGCGCGCCGCCGCCGATGCCCCGGTCCAGGACGAACGCCTCGGGGTCGGCGAACGCGCGCTCGTCGTGGTTGGCCGAGAGCAGGGAGGGCAGCACGAAGCGGTCGGCGGGGATCGTCGTGCCCGCGATCTCGACGTCGCGGGTGGTCACGCGCCCGGTCTGCGCGAACGGCGAGCGCAGCCGCAGCACCTCCTCGATCGCGGCGGGGATGGAGGCCGGGTCCTCCCCCAGCACGGTCCAGACGTTCCGCCCGTCGGGCAGCGGGTGGTCGTGGAAGGTCCGCAGGGCGTTCCCGAGCAGCACCGTGGTCGTGATGTGCCCGGCGAGCAGGAGCAGGAGCGAGAAGTTGGCGGCCTCCTCGTCGTCGAGCAGCACCGGCGACCCGTCGGTGACGATCTCGGCGGCGACCAGCGCGGTGATCAGGTCGTCGCCCGCGGTGCCGTCGGCCACGGCGGCGCGGCGCTCCCGGACCCGCTCGACGAGGTAGCCCCGGATGTCGGCCATCGCGGCCTCGACCCGCGGGCCGAGCTCGGGGTCGGTCGGGTCGTCGACCTGCATCGAGAACAGCCGGTCGGCCCACTCGCGGAACATCCCGTGGTCGGAGGCGGGCAGGCCGAGCATCTCGGCGATCACGGTGACGGGCAGCGGGAAGGCGAGGGCGTCGACGAGGTCGAACGCGTCCCCCGCGACGTCGTCGAGCAGGCTGCGGGTGATCGCCCGGATGCGGGGCTCCAGGGCGGCGACGCGCTTCGGGGTGAACGCCGAGGAGACGACCATCCGCATCCGGCGGTGCTCCGGCGGGTCGATCTGGGTGAGCATGCCGCGGTTGGTGGTCCGCGCGACGGGCGAGAGCCGGCCGGTGTCCGACGAGAACGTGGCGGGGTCGCGGAGCACGGTGTGCACGTCGGCGTGGCGGAAGACGTGGTACATGCCGAAGCGGTCGCGCCACACCGGCTGCTCGTCGCGCATGCGGGCGAGCCAGGCGAGCAGCGCGGGCTCGTCGGCGGTGGTCGGGGCGTCGTGGTCGGCGGGGGCGGGTTCGGTGGTGGTCATGACCCCTCCTGGGGGCTCTCGGGCAGGGACCGGCCCATCTCGTCGAGCAGGCCGGAGTAGTGGGCGTCGACCTCCGCGGCCGCGACGGCGAGGGCGTCACCGGTCGGGAGGTCGGCGGGTTCGAAGGCGCGGCGCACGACGAGCGCGAGGGCGTCGGCGCGCGCGGACAGCTCGGCGCCGCCCGCGAGCTCGTCACCGAGGAAGAAGCCGAGCGTGGCGGCCGCGAGGCGGTAGTACAGCGTGGGATCGGTGGCCGGGTCGTCGGCGAGCAGCCCGTGGCGGTACAGCAGGCCGAGGTGACGGGCTCGGTGGGCGGCGCTCTCGCCGACCACCGACCGGCCGATCTTGGTGTCCGACGCGAGCGCGCCGAGCAGGCCAGCGTCGCCGGTGTAGAGCGCCCGCGCGAGCGGCCGGCGCATGATCACGAGGAACGAGTCGCGCATCGTCCGGTGCAGGACGACGTGCTCCGGGTCGGCCCGCAGCGCCGCCACGTGCTCGCGCCCGACCGCGACGCCCTCCCGTACCAGCACCGCCCCGAAGAGCTCGAGCTTGCTCGGCCAGTGCAGGTAGACGGTGCCCTTCCCGACGCCGGCCCGGGCGGCGACGTCGGCGATCGTCACCTTCCGGTAGCCGAGGGCGACCATCAGCTCGCCGGCCGCGTCGAGGACGCGGTGGGCCCGCGCGTCGCTCATGCCGGCCTCCTCGCCGCCCGTCGTGACCAACTTTCACATCTGGTCATGCGGTCACGGTAGCCCTCGTCGGGGGCGCGGGGAAGGGCCCGTCGGCGGACCCGCGGACACGGCCCACGGCGCTATACGCTCTGCCGCGATGACGCACGACGAGGCAGTGCCGCAGCGGTCCGGGTCGGTCGTCCACGCCGGGGGGACGCGGTGAGCGCCCCGGGCGTCTCCGGCGACCCCGGGGTCCCGGACGCCGCCGTCGAGTGGTTCCGGCGCTCGGTCCCCGACATCTCCGGTGACGTGACCTTCGAGCGGATCACCGGCGGGCGCTCCAACCTCACCTACCGGGTCACCGACGGGGCCGGCACGACGTGGGCGCTGCGCCGCCCGCCGCTGGGCGGGGTGCTCGAGACCGCGCACGACATGGGCCGCGAGTGGCGCTTCCTCTCCGCCCTGGCGCCCACCGACGTGCCGGTGCCGGTCCCGGTCGCGTTCTGCGACGACCGCGACGTCGCCGGCGTCGACTTCTACGTCATGGACTTCGCCGAGGGCCGGGTCCTCAACAGCCTCGCCGACGGCGAGCGGGTCCCGGAGGCGTCGAAGGCCCGCGTCGGCGAGTCGACGATGGACGTGCTCGCCGCCCTGCACGCCGTCCAGCCCGGGGAGGTCGGGCTGGACGACCTCGCGCGGCCCGGCAACTTCGTCGAGCGCCAGCTCCGGCGCTGGCACCGCCAGGCCCACTCCTCGGCGATGGAGGACCTCTCCGCGATCGACGCGGCGCACGAGGCGCTCGCGGAGCGCATCCCGGAGGCCCCGCCGAACCGGATCGCCCACGGCGACTACCGCACCGGCAACATCGCCTACACCGACGCGGGCCAGGCGGTCGCGGTGTTCGACTGGGAGCTGGCGACGATCGGCGACCCGTTCTGCGACCTCGGGCACCTGCTCGTGTCGTGGTCCGAGCCCGGCGACGCGGTGCCCGCCGCCCTGCCCGGCCCCACCGGCGCCGGCGGGTTCCCGACGCGGGCCCAGCTGATCGACCGCTACGAGGCCGCGACCGGCACGAAGCTGCCCGACATCGAGTTCTACATGGCGTTCGCGCGGTGGCGGGCGGCCTGCATCCACGCCGGGGTCTGGACCCGCTACCAGGCGGGCGACATGGGCGAGGCCGAGGACGCCGACGAGGTCACCGGCCCGGCGGCGATCGACGAGCAGGCCCGGGCGGCGCTGGACGAGCTCCGCAGGTGAACGATCGTCGTCGTCAGGGCGACGACGATCGTTCACGTGCGCGTCAGCGCCACCAGCTCCCGCACCCCGGCGTCGGGCAGGTACGCGCGCCCGATCCCGAGCCCCACCCGCGGCAGGTCGCCCTCGTCGCGGAACACCAGGTACATCGGCTCGTGGCGCGGACGGAACTTCGCCTTGAACTGGTGCAGTGACCGGAAGCCGTAGTAGGGCTCGAGCAGCGCGCCGAGCTGGTCGAGCACCCGGTCGAGCACCGGCGCCGACACCTCGTCGGAACGCTCGGAGCGGGCCAGCGGCGCCCCCGACAGCGACACGAACCGCGCGCCCTCGGCCTGGAAGGTCAGGCACGCCGAGGCGATGAGGTACTCGACGACCGCGCGGAACCCCTCGTTGCGCCGGCGCATGACGTCCAGCGTCCAGCCGACGACCACCCGGTCCGGCCCGTAGACCGGCAGCCACGAGGTGACCCCGTGCACGGTGCCCTCGGCGTCGATCGCGAGCCCGGTGCGGACCTCGGAGTCGAGGGCCTCCTCCACCCCGCCGAGCGTGAAGCCCATCTCGGGCAGGCCCTTGTCGCCGACCCACTCCTCCGAGATCGCCCGGACCTGCGCGACGAGCGCCCGCGGCTCCTCCCCGAGGTGCACCATGCGGTGCTCGATCCCCGACTTGTCCGCGCGGTTGAACGCGCTGCGGACCGCCTGCCAGGCCTTGCCCTTGAACTCCAGCCCGTCGAGGTCGATCAGGGTGTCCTCGGCGACCTGCAGCGCGCGCCAGCCCTGCGCGCGGGCGGCGTCGGCCAGGGCCGGCGTCGTGGAGAACAGGCACGGCACCCAGCCGGAGCGTTCCGCGAGCGTGCGGAAGTCGGAGAGGGCGTCGTCGAAGCGGGCGGGTTCGACGACCGGGTCGCCGAGCGCGACCGCGACACCGGCGTGCACGCGGTAGGCCACGATCCCGTCGGCGGTGGCCAGGTAGCGGTTCTCCGGCCAGGTCGTCATCCACGAGATCGTCGACCCGCCGTGGACGTGCAGGGCCACGCGCGCGGCCTTGGGCCCGGCCGCGGGCCCGGTGTCGCCGCGGCGGCGCAGGGCCCGCCGCGAGGGCACCGCGAACGCGGCGCGCCCGACGACGAGCCACACCAGCAGGGCGGTCCAGAGCACCGCGTTCGGCACGAACACCGCGAGCCCGACCAGCTCGACCTGGTCCATCTGCCCGGTGACGTGGCCCCACACGACGGCGGCGATCACCACGAGACCGAGCAGCGCGTAGAGCGCGCCCAGCAGCAGGCTCACGACCCAGGCCGGCCGGCGCCCGCGTCGCAGGCCCTCGGCGAGCAGCAGCGACACGACCACGGAGATCGTGGTCTCGAGGACCGAGGAGTCCGAGGCGGTGTTGCCCAGCGGCCCGACGACGGGCACCACGAGGGTGATCACCCGGATCGCGGCGATGACGACGAGCCCGACGGCGGCGATCAGGCGCCATTCCCGGCGACCCGCGTGGATCGTCGCGGGGGCGGGCACGGCGGCCGGGCCGGCGAGCCGGCGGGCGAGCGGCAGCGCCAGGACCAGCGCGAAGGCGTGCGCGAGGTCGGCGAGCCCGCCGAGGAAGAGCAGCCCGACGGCGGCGACGCCCACGAGCACCACCCGCAGCCGCAGCCGCCACGGGGCGTGCAGCGTCACCGCGGTCATCGCGAGCGCCGCGAACATGCCCGCCGAGAAGCCGGTGTCGGTCTCGGTGGCGAGCCGGTCCGCCCAGGCCCACGGGGTGGCCGCGACGGCGAGGACGAGCGCGATCGTCAGCAGCACGGCGGCGAGCTGGAAGGCGATCGTGACGACCGCGGTGCGTCGGGTCCCGCAGCGGATCTCGGCCCAGCCCACCGCGACGGCGAACAGGCCGAGTGTGAGCACGTAGACCGCGGGGTGACCGGCCACCAGGGCGCCGGTGACGAGCGTCCAGACGTGGCCGTCGAGCAGGGTGGGCGGCCCGTAGGCGAGATCGATCGCGCTCGGCCGGTCGGCCAGCGGGGACCAGAACGCGCCGGTGACGATCCCCAGGACGACCATCACGACGACGACGGAGGCGGTGAACGGCACCCGTCGCGCCAGGCCGACGACGCCGCGCCCGCGCCGGGCCCAGGCCTCGCGCCGCGCGGACCCGGCGGACTCCTCGGGCGCCGTGGTCACCGACATGTGCTCTCCTCGGGCTTCACCCAGCGCGGTCGCGCCTGGCCCGAACGAGGGCAGCGCAGATCCAGTGTCGGAGACCGGCGCGCGAATGACAACGCTTCGTGATCACAGCTCGGCATCCGTGAGGGCGGAGCGCACCTACGCGGGCTGCGCGGACGCCGCCAACCGATCGGCCGCGAGCTCGCGGACGAGGAAGCGCTGCACCTTGCCGGTCGCGGTGCGCGGCACCGTGTCGATCTCCAGCACGCGGCTCGGCTTCTTGAACGACGCGAGCCCCTCGCGGCACCAGGCGATCAACGCGTCCTCGTCCACGACGGCGCCCTCGGCGGGGACCACGCAGGCGACGGTCCGGTCGAGCCCGTCGGCGTCGGGGACCCCCACGACGACCACCTCGGCCACCGACGGGTGCAGGACCAGCCGCTCCTCGACCTCCATCGGCGTGACCCAGATGCCGCCGACCTTCAGGACGTCGTCGGTGCGGCCCAGGCACTGGTAGGTGCCGTCCGGATTGCGGACGTAGGTGTCCCCGGTGCGCATCCACTCGCCCTCGAACACCCGGCGGTTCACGTCGGTGCGGCACCAGTAGCCGGTGCAGAGCGAGTCGGCGCGCAGGTAGAGCGTGCCCTTGGTGCCGTCCGGGACCACCGACCCGTCGTCGTCGCGGATCTCCACCTCGTACCCGGGCACCGGCACGCCCGACGTCCCCGGCGCCACCTCGCCCGCCCGGTTCGAGAGGTAGATGTGCAGGGCCTCGGTCGAGCCGATGCCGTCGAGCACCTCGACCCCGAAGCGGTCCCGCATCCCGACGACCATGCGCGCCGGCAGCGCCTCCCCCGCGCTGACGCCCTGGCGGACGCGCCGGAAGGTGTCGTCGGGCAGGTCGCTGGCCAGCAGCGGGCCGTAGACGCTGGGGCTGCCGTAGAACAGCGTCACCGGGTGGGCCGCGAGGATCTCGGCGATCGCCGCCGGCGACGGCCGCCCCGGGGCCAGGACCGCGGAGGCCCCGACGGCGAGCGGGAAGAACATCGAGTTCCCGATGCCGTAGGCGAAGAACAGCTTCGCGACCGAGAAGCAGACGTCGTCGGCGCGGATGCCGAGCACCTGGGCGCCGTAGGTCTCGCAGACGGTGCGGATGTCCGCGTGGCGGTGCATCGCGGCCTTCGGGGTGCCCGTCGTGCCGCTGGTGTAGAGCCACAGCGCGGGCGACTCGTCCCACGTCGGGTAGAGCGAGTCGTCCCCGCCCTCCGCCGCCGCGAGCAGGTCGGCCCAGCTGCGCGTGCGCACCGTGTAGCCGGCCAGCGGGTCCGGGTCGGTCACCGCGACGTTCGCGGGGGTCACGACGACGTCGAGCAGGTCCGGCCGGTCCTCCGCGGCGAGGGCGACCGCGGCACGGGCCACCTCGCCGAACTCCGGCGAGCAGATCAGCAGCGGAGCGCGGGAGTCGACGACGAGCTTGGCGAGCTCGGCGCCGCGCAGCATCGTCGACACCGGGACCGCGACCGCGCCCATCCGCATCGCGGCGAGGATCGCGGTGAACAGCTCGACCCCGTCCGAGGCGCACAGGAGCACCCGCTGCTCGGGGCGCACCCCGAGAGCGCGCAGCCCGGCGGCGACGCGCCGGACCTCCCCCGCGAGCTCGCCGTAGTCGACCCTGCGGACACCGTCGGGGACGATCGCCCGGATCGCCGGCCGGCGTCCCGCGCCGGCCGCGTCGAGGTGCCGGTCGACGAGGTAGTGCGACGCGTTGAACTGCTGGTGGTGGGACAGCACATCAACCGCCTCTGTGCGATCGAGCGGGAAGTGGCGACGATGTCAGAGACTCAGTGGAAGTGCACGTACTCGTAGTCGACGGGCTTGTCGTTGATCCCGGTCGACGGCGGGGCGATCCAGCCGGCGATCTTCCCGGGCTCGAGGACCGGGTGCATGAGGCCGCGGACGTGGGTCTTGTCGACCTCGGTGGGCAGCCAGGAGTCCTTCTGCGCGTTCCACTCCGACTCCGAGACCACGCGGCCGTCGGGGGTGATGCTCGCGCCCGCGAACGCGCCGACCTGCCGGTTGAACCCGACGTGGGGCAGGTACAGCTCGGCGTCGATCCCGGCCTTGGCCAGGATGCGGTTCCAGCGCTTGAGCCCGGTCCGGCAGTCGCTGATGTACTCGTGGCGCAGGTCCTGGTTGAGCGCCAGCAGCGCCGGGACCTCGTTCTGCGTGACCTGTCCCTCGCGGAAGGCGTCGACCGCGCCCGCGTCGTTCGAGAGCACGTGGTCGTCGTCGCGGCGCTCCTCCTGCCAGCGGCCCTTGAGCCCCGCGGTGAAGTAGTTCGCGGCGTTCGTCGAGGACTCGTTGCCGAACAGGTCCAGCGAGACCGTGTAGTGGAAGTTGATGTACTTCTGGATCATCGTCAGCGGGATGCCGCCCGCGCCGGCTACCGCCTCGGTGTCGTGGTCCTGCATCAGCTCGGCGGTCCGGCGCACCACGCGGTCGATGCCCGTGGTGCCCACGAACATGTGGTGGGCCTCCTCCTTGAGCATGAACTCGCAGGTGCGGCTCAGCGGGTCGAAGCCCGACTCCTTCAGCGTCCCGAGCTGGTACTTGCCGTCCCGGTCGGTGAAGTAGGTGAACATGTAGAACGACAGCCAGTCCGGGGTCTCCTCGTTGAAGGCCCCGAGGATGCGCGGCGAGTCGTCCGAGCCGGAGTTGCGCGCCAGGAGCTGGTCGGCCTCCTCGCGCCCGGCCCGCCCGAAGTAGGCGTGGAGCAGGTAGACCATCGCCCAGAGGTGACGTCCCTCCTCGACGTTGACCTGGAACAGGTTGCGCATGTCGTAGAGCGACGGGGCGGTGGCGCCCAGGAAGCGCTGCTGCTCGACCGAGGCCGGCTCCGTGTCGCCTTGGATGACGATGAGTCGCTGCAGGTCCGCCCGGTACTCGCCGGGGACCTCCTGCCACACCGGCTCGCCCTTGTGCTCGCCGAACGCGATCCTCCGGTCCGGGTCGTGCTCGGAGAGGAAGACCCCCCAGCGGTACTCGTTCATGGGGACGTGGTCGAAGTGCGCCCAGCCGTCGCGCCCGACGTCCACCGCGGTGCGCAGGTAGACGTCCTTGGTGTCGACGGCGGGTCCCATGTCGGCCCACCAGTCGAGGAAGTTGGGCTGCCAGCGCTCGAGGGCGCGCTGGAGCTTGCGGTCGCCGGCGAGGTCGACGTTGTTCGGGATCTTCGAGTCGAAGTCGATCTTCGGACGCGCGCTCGTCATCTCACACTCGCTTCTGGTCGAAGTCGGCCTTGCGGCCGGTGCCGTACTTCCGCAGCGCGCCGTCGGGGCCGCTCGCGTTGGGCCGGACGAAGATCCAGTTCTGCCAGGCCGTGAGCCGACCGAAGATCCGGGTCTCCATGGTCTCGGGGCCGACGAACCGGTGGTTGGCCTCCATGCCGGTCAGGGCGTCGGGGCTCAGCGAGGCCCGCTCCTCGAGCAGGATCCGGATCTCGTCGGTCCAGTCGATGTCGTCGGGGGCGTCGGTCACCAGGCCCAGGTCGTCCGCGTCGGCGGCGAAGAGCTCCTCGCCGCGACGGTCCCCGATCGCCGCGAACGCCTCGTCGTCGCCGTAGAAGCGGCTGCCGAGCCGGGTCAGCCCGTTGCCCATCGGGAAGGTGCCGAACTGCGCGTCGGTGACGACGAGGACGGCCGGCTCGGTGGCCGCCGCGCCGCTGGGCAGCGTGGCGTCCTCGTCCTCCTCGAAGGTCCCCTCGAGCATGTACTGCCGGTCGCAGGCCAGCGCGAGCTCCAGGAACGGCCCGGCGAAGCAGCTGCCCGGCTCGATCAGGGCGATGAGGCTGCGGCTGGTGACGTCGAGGCGCTTGAGCACGCGCTTGAGGTAGCGGGTGGTCTCGGCGACCAGCCAGTCGTCCTGGTGGTCCGCGATCAGCCGGTCGGCGGCCAGCGCCGCCTCGGTCGGGCCCTCGGTGAGCAGCAGCCACGTGCCGATCTCGAGCTCGTTGGTGCGCAGCCGCAGGATCGCGTCGTCGAGCTCGCGGGTGATGGCCAGCAGCGGGTGCGCCGCGCCCTGCTCGTGGAGCGCGGCCGGGTCGTCGCCCAGCTCGTCGGGCAACGCGACGACGATCGTGGCCGTCCGCGCCTCGCGGTCGATCGCGACGCGGACGTGGTCGTAGGTGAGGCCTTCGTCGGTCTCGTGCCGCGCCAACGGCGTCAGGCTGATCCCGGCCGCGTCGGCGGGGCGGCTGCTGGCGGCGGCGGCCTCCGCGGCGCGCTCGGCCACCACGCGGTCCCACTCGCGACGCGGGACGGCCTCGTCGACGAGCCGCCACTCGACGGCCTTCTTACCGCCGAAGCCCTCGGACTTGGTGGCGAACACGTCGGCGCGGTCCTTGCGGACCTTGCGCTTGTCGATCACGCGGGTCAGGCCGCCGGTGCCGGGCAGGACGCCGAGCAGCGGGACCTCCGGGAGGCTCACCGCGGACGACCGGTCGTCCACCAGCAGGATGCGGTCGCACGCCAGCGCCATCTCGTAGCCGCCGCCGGCCGCGGTGCCGTTGAGCGCGGCGATCCACGTCTGGCCCGCGTCGGTCATGTCCTCGATGCCGTTGCGGGTCTCGTTGGTGAACTTGCAGAAGTTCACCTTCCACGGGTGGCTCGACGCGGCGAGCATCCGGATGTTCGCGCCCGCGCAGAAGTTCGAGTCCTTGCCGCTGGTGAGCACGACGCTGCGGACGCCCGGGTGCTCGAAGCGCAGCCGCTGCGTGAGGTCGTAGAGCTCGATGTCGACGCCGAGGTCGTACGAGTTCAGCTTCAGCTCGTACCCCGGGACGATCCCGCCGTCCTCGGCCACGTCCAGGTACACCGTCGCCGTCTCGCCGTCGACGTCGAACCGCCAGTGCCGGTAGCGCGCCGGGTCGGTGTCGAAGTCGACCCGCGGCGGGGCGTCCGGAGCGCCCGCCACCGCGGAGTCCTCCGCGACGTTGACCGGTTCCTCCAGGACCGTCACCGTGAGACCTCCCCTTGTCGTCTGGGCCACATTCTACGAGACTCTGACGACAGGGGGAAGAGGCGTAGACATTCGACGGAGAGGGCGAGCGGTGACCGACGGTGCACCTGAGCTGACCTGGACGGCCGAGCCCACCCCGCGCTGGGACGCGGACAAGGCGGCGGCCTTCTCACCCGCGGGCCCGACCGTCCACGGGCTCGGCACCCCGGACGAGGGCGACGCGCTCGGCGACGCGTGGTGGCGCGTCGAGACCGCCGACGGCGAGGTCGCGGGCTTCGGCCGCCTCGACGACACCTGGGGCGACGCGGAGGTGCTCGTCGCCGTGGTCCCGGCCTTCCGCCAGCGCGGGGTCGGGGCGTGGGCGATGGACCGGCTCGCCGAGGAGGCCGCGGCCCGCTCGCTGAACTACGTCTACAACGTCGTGCCGGTCGCTCACCCCGACCGCGAGGCCGTGACCGCGTGGCTCGGCGTCCAGAACTTCGACACCCGCGAGACCGGCGAACTGCGCCGCCGCGTCACCACCCGGGCGGCGACGACCGCCCCGTCGCAGTAGGCCCTCGCTCGCGGATCCACGAGCGGTCCGTTCGTCACGGTCCTGGGTGAGCAGCGGACCGTTCGTCCTGTTCGGGGTGGCCCTCAGCCCATCGTCTTCGCACCGTCGAGGGCCTCGCGGACGATGTCGGCGTGCCCGGCGTGCTGGGCTGTCTCCCCGACGATGTGGAGCAGGACGCGGCGCACCGACCGCGACGCGCCCGGCTCGAACCACGGCGCCTCGGGCAGCGGGTAGGAGGCGTCGAGGTCCGCGTCGACGACGAACGCGTCGGTCGCCGCCCCGACCTCCTCGTAGCGGGCGAGCACCCCCTCGAGGGTCTCGTCGCCGACCAGGTTGAACTCGTCGTGGCGCAGGTCGCCGTCCGCCATGCGCTGCTGGATCACCGGGTCGTCCC